>PWND01000328.1 GCA_003557965.1 Bacteroidales bacterium
GAACAAATGTAACGAATCTCACGGGCATAAGTCTTTATGCTTCTGGGTGAATGGTTGGAAGCAATCATTGTTTTTTCCAAATCCCTGAGTGCTTCAACTGATTTTGAATTTAGCTTTTCCATGATAATAAGTTTTTAGTTTATAATTCATGGATTTATACGTAAATTTGAAAAGAAATTACCCGAAGGGTTGTGCTTGAACTGTGGATACACAAACAAAATCAACTTTTTGCTGAAAACTTAACCATAAAAACCTAACTTTGTGTACATTTGATATCATTTATATAGTTTTAAAAACATAAAAAAACAGAAACCATAATGCAAAACAATATAAATCATATAAAAAGAGCAATTTTACCCGTTTTGCGTAAATATGGAATAAAATCTGCTTCTATAGTAGGTTCTGTAGCACGTAATGAAAGTACTGAAGATAGTGACCTGGATATAGTAGTTGAAATCTCTGATAAAATAAGTCTGCTTACCTTTTCCAAAATTAAAATAGAATTGGAAGAAACTATTAATAGAAAAGTTGATCTAATGGAACGTTCGGCTATTAAACCAATGTTGAAAAAGCAAATTCTTAAAGACGAAATTAAGATAAGCTAATGCAAGCTAAGCGAAATATTTGGATATATCTGCAAGATATTATCGAAGCAGCAGATTTGATTAAAAAATATGTTGAAGATATATCAGAAGAAGAGTTTGTGAATAATTTTGAAAAACAAGATGCGGTATTACGCCGTATTCAAATAATAGGTGAAGCTGCTAAAAATATCCCCGATGATTATCGCAAAAAATGGAATCATATCCCATGGAAAGAAATAGCCGGAATGCGAGATATTATTGTACATGAATATTTTGGGGTTACGATTGGAATGATATGGAAAGTTTCTGTTGAAGATATTCCTAAACTTAAAAGACAAATAGAGGATTTGCTTTAGCCGATAACATAACAAGAATTCATTTATCGTCAGAACAGCTGCAGCGCACCGTAATATTAAATATGCAGCATCAGCAGTGTTGTACCACAAATCTCATTAATTGAACCACATAGACACATAGGACACATAGAGTATGATTCAATCCACAATCTGAGGAACTTTGTTCATCTGTGGAAAATTATTCCACGTAAAAATTGTAACTTTGATAAAAATAACAACACTATGAAAACAAAAGAAAAAATATTATCAAAAGTTAATTTGCTAAACAATAACGAGTTAAGAGTAGTTGAGCAATTAATAGATTCTTTATCCAGAAAAAGGAAAATAAAAAAACAAAAAGCAGCTGATGTAACTAAACCGTATAATGAAGTTATAAAAATTCTGGGAAACAGCGGATTGTCTTCTGAGGATATAAATAACGAAAGACAAGACAGAATATGATACTAATGTTGTGAAAGAAGCCATAAGTTTAATAAAAGAATTTGGAATTGAACATGGGCTAAGAACACTTGATGCAATGCATGTAGCAAGCTGGAAATCTGTTGCTGAATCAAATTGGCATTTTGTTTCTTCTGATATAAATCAATTAACAGTTGTAGGTAAAATGAATTACAATATAATAAAGATTTAGCGATGCAAACCCCTGAAAGCAACTGTTAAAAGAAAAAACCCTACTTATTAATTTTGGAACAACAAAACTACAATATAAAAGAGTAATTTTATAATGATATTTATTTGTGTTCACCCAGTGGAATAAACTATAAACTCAACTAAAGGTGCTTTATAAATAACAAGACTTTGTTTCACCGAAATTGGTTTATTAAAAAACTATTCCACGGGGTAAATCTGTGGAAAATTAATCCACAGATACACAAAAATGCTTCACAGATTCACACAAATAATCTGTGTCTATCTGTGGATAATAAAAATTGAACAACCTCAACCTTAACCATTAAAAAACACAACGAACCAAAAAGTCAAAAGAGAACATCATGAAAAACGTCCTGATAACCGGTGCTGCGGGATTTATCGGCTTTCATGCCGTTAGAAGGTTGTTGAATGAAGGCTACCGTGTAGCCGGTATTGATAACATCAATAAATATTATGATGTTGAGCTGAAATACGGAAGGCTTGCGGAAACCGGCATTGACAAGGGGTCGGTAAAATGGGGCAAAGCCGTAAGGAGCAAAAAACACGAAAATTACACCTTTTACAGGATAAACCTTGAGGACGGTGATTTTATCGAAAACCTTTTCAGTAAAGAAAATTTTGATTACATAATACACCTGGCAGCGCAAGCCGGTGTCCGTTATTCATTGGTTTGTCCTCATGCCTATATTGACAGCAACGTTAAAGGCTTTATGAACATCCTTGAGGCATGCCGGCGGTATCCTCCAGCACATCTGGTATATGCCAGCACAAGCTCGGTATATGGCACAAATACAAAAATGCCCTTTTCGGAACATGATAATGCCGATCACCCCGCAAGCCTGTATGCCGCCACGAAAAAAGCCAATGAGCTGATGGCGCATTCATACAGCCATCTCTACAATATCCATGCTACAGGTATACGGTTCTTTACGGTTTACGGACCATGGGGCAGACCCGACATGGCGCTGTTTCTCTTTACAAAAGCACTACTTGAAGGTAAGCCCATTGAAGTGTTTAACAACGGCGACATGTTACGCGACTTCACATATATTGACGATATCATTGAAAATGTTTACAGGATAATGCTTGTAAAAGCCGAGCCTGAAAAGGATTATGACGCAAAAGACCCTGACCCGGCGTCATCATCCGCACCCTACAGAATATACAATATCGGAAATTCGAAGCCCGAACGGCTTACCGACTTCATAGATGCACTGCAGGAGGCTCTTGGGAAAAAAGCCGTGCAAAAGATGATGCCCATGCAAGCCGGCGATATGCATAAAACATGGGCTGACATGAACGATATGATCGAAATAACAGGTTTCAAGCCGAAAACAAAAATATCGCAAGGAATAAAAAACTTTGTTGAATGGTATAAGGACTATTACAACGTGAATAAACATTAACAGAAGCTGATAAAAACACATTACTTAATAAGACAGCCGATTTTACAAAAAATATACGAGTCTACCATAAAAAGTCAAAAATGTTAAAATTGCCACCAAAACACCAAAACACCAAATTACACCCTGTTAAATATAATGTTACGCAATTTAACAGGGTAAACAAAATGCTAATAATCAAGAATATATGTTTTGGTGGGATTTTGTGTTTTAGTGATTTGGTGGTAAAAAATGACTTTTAACAATAGTCTCATAAACGAAAATTACAATGATCACCGACACCATTAAAAAGATATGCTGCATAGGCGCCGGTTATGTTGGGGGACCTACCATGGCGGTTATTGCACAGAAATGTCCGGATATTGAGGTAACTGTCGTTGACATCAATGCCCGGCGGATAGAAGCATGGAACGATGACGATCTCAATAAGCTGCCAATATACGAGCCGGGATTGAAGGAAGTCGTTGCCGAGGCAAGAGGAAGAAACCTGTTTTTTTCCACCGATATAGAAAAAGGCATAAGAGAGGCTGAGATGATATTCATCTCGGTAAATACACCGACAAAAACCTACGGCAAAGGCAAGGGAATGGCGGCAGACCTGGTGTATGTGGAGCGTTGTGCCCGCCAGATAGCCGAAGTGGCGAAAGAAGACAAGATCATTGTGGAAAAGTCAACCCTGCCCGTAAGGACCGCCCAGGCAATAAAATCCATCCTGGATGATGCAGGAAACGGTGTCAGGTACCAGATACTTTCGAATCCCGAATTTCTCTCCGAAGGCACAGCCATCAACGACCTGCACAATGCCGACAGGGTTTTGATAGGAGGTGACGGGTCAACAGTCGAAGGGCAGGCTGCAATGGACGCACTGACAAAAATATATGAGCGGTGGATGCCACGCGAGAAGATTTTACAAACAAACGTATGGTCATCAGAGCTTTCGAAGCTGATAGCAAACGCATTCCTCGCACAAAGAGTATCATCAATAAACGCGGTGAGCGCACTTTGTGAAAAAACGGGCGCAAATGTCGAGGAAGTGGCAAAAGCCGTGGGCGCCGACAAAAGAATAGGCGATAAGTTCCTGAAAGCCTCGCCGGGATTCGGAGGTTCGTGCTTTAAAAAAGATATCCTTAACCTTGTGTATATATGCCGCAGCCTTAACCTTGACGAAGTGGCAGACTACTGGGAACAGGTCATAATGATCAACGATTACCAGAAACACCGCTTTACCGACAAGATAATATCAACAATGTATGATACCGTGACGGATAAAAAGATAACCTTCTTTGGATGGGCGTTCAAAAAAGATACCAACGACACACGTGAGTCGGCAGCCATATATGTGGCGGACAAACTGCTCGAAGATAAGGCGAACATACATGTGTATGATCCGAAAGTAAGCGAAACACAGATATTCAAAGACATATTTGACCTTGATACACGTCCGCATGAAGAAACAAAAAAAGCGCTGAAAGTTTCAAAAAATCCCTATGAAGCCGCCGATAAAGCACACGCAATAGCCATACTTACAGAATGGGACGAATTTAAAACATATGACTGGCAAAGAATATACGAGAATATGCAAAAACCCGCATTCTTGTTCGACGGCAGAAATATCGTTGACGCCCGCGAACTTAAAGATACCGGGTTTAAAGTATATCAGATAGGTAAGTGAAAACGGATTTGCATTTTGAAGCTTTGAACAGCTTAATGTTGAATAAACGATTAAACGAATCAACGATTAAACGAATAAACAATTCCCCGTTATATCAATCTGTGTAACATTTGAGTGCATCTGTGGACAAACCAACTTCCTTAACCGCATGAGAGAATATTTCCTTGTCCGCACACTGATAGGCAGCGTGTTTAATGTTTGGGATTTTTTATGGTATTTTGGGGGTGGTGTTGGTGGATGGGGAATATTGGAGGCGATAAATAGAAACAAAC
>PWND01000254.1 GCA_003557965.1 Bacteroidales bacterium
AGCTGGTGTTGAATCCCTTTGCTTTTTTTCTGTTTTTTGTCAACCTGGACTTCCAGTATTGCTTTGCCCGGGATTTCAACTACGGTTTCATTTTGCCCTGATTTTAATGTTACTTTGCCACTTTCAATTTTTTGGGCAATTTTTTTTAAAAACTCAGCAATTTCGGAGCGGCTTTTTACTTGCTCGCTATCAAATACAATTGTTTTTTTTTCTTTACTCATATCTTTATCTTTTTAAAAAATGTTACGGTTAAAATTTCTTCATTTTCAAATAATAACAAACTAACTCACAGAATACTGATTATTTGCTAATAATTTCTCTGCTTTTTAATGCCTCATAAGCAATTACGGCCGCTGACACTGAAATATTAAGGGAATCTATCTGCCCAAGCATTGGTATAGATATCAGTTGGGAAGCATTGCTTTTCCAGAAATCACTTAACCCTTCGCTTTCAGTACCTAAAACAACAACACATTTTTTACTATAATCAATACCTGTATAATTTATGCCATTTTCAGGATGAGCTGCATAAATATTATAGTTATTTTTTTTAAAAAACTTCAATGCTTCTTCGTTATTTGACAGGGCAAATTTAACAGAAAAGATACAACCCAGGCTCGAACGAATTACATTAGGATTATAAATGTCGAAGTTATTGCCACAAATAATTATTCCATTAACACCTGCAGCATCTGCCGTTCTGAATACTGCACCCAGGTTTCCCGGTTTTTCAATGCTTTCAAGTACCAGGATAATTTTTGTTCCTGATAAGAAAGCATCATTCAATGAGCAAGCTGGGTTATGTCCTATCATAATAACACCCTGGGTATCGCCCCTGTACGCAATTTTCCTGTAAACTTCACTACTAACTTCATACATTAATGCACCAGTATATTTTTCAAAATCTATAGGATAGTGCTTATCTGCTGCATAAATGCTTTTACAAACAAAGAAGCTGTGAGGTGCAATATTGTTTTTAAGTGCAAGAGATACTTCTCTTCTTCCTTCAACCACAAATAAGTTCTGAGACTTGCGTTCTGAAGCCTTTTTTTGCAGCTTAACAAGATTTTTTACTTTTTCATTTTGCAAACTTTCTATTCTGATATTCATCTGTGTAAATTAGTGTTATCAAATTGAGTATTAGTGTTATGCGCATTCATGTATTCAATTTAAGGTGCTTTTATCCCGATGGAACTCACATGCTATAATCATTATCTTGTGTGTTAAAAGCTTTGGCATGTTAGGTTCATTTTGCCGGTTTAAAGTTGAAAAGCAATTTTAATCTTATTAATGATATCACCAGAATAGGCTGCAAATGCAATAAAGTAACAAATAACAGCACCTATCATTACTGCGGTAAATCCAATTTCCAGTGCAAGAAACATTGCTAATGCTGAGCTGATTACAGAAAAACAGCCATTAATTCCCCAGGCCCACGGAATTAGCGCAGGGCTATTATTAGATAAATGCCTTACAGCCATTGGGAAAGGCATACCCATAAAAAACGCGGGGATTCCAATTAAAATTAAGGAAATAATAATTTTTAAAGGCCTTGAGAAACTTAGTGTGTTTTGTAATATATTGGTCATTGAGAACGCATAAACAATTAAAACAAGCAAAACAATTAATGCTATCAGTGCAACATTCCCTCCAGGATTCTTGATCCTGGCAGAGTACAAGCTGCCTATACCGCTTGCTATAAGCATAGTGCTTATAACTGCTGTTATCGCATAAATGGGGTATCCAAAGTATAAAACAAACTTCTGTATCATTATTATTTCTATAAACATATAACCAACACCAATTGAAGCAAAGAAAAGAAAAACATTACTTTTCTTTTTCCCGGTATTTTTTAACCTGAATAGAGGTAAAACAATTAGTATAATAGCTAAAACTGCACTTTGAATTAGTGTAATTATTACTGTAAGATATCCTAAGTCAATGTATGGAAGCTGCTGAATTCCATAAATTGAAATAATATGTGACAAATTTTTTAACCTCAAAAACTGATAAAAGTATGGCCTATCGTCAGTAGATGGATCTATTGCAAAGCCATAATCCTTGGATAAATCTGAATTTTCTTCCAATATGAGGTTATCCAGGTAATCAAAAAATGAAGAATCATCGAGTTTATTGAAATGATTTCTTTTAATATTTTCCATACCTGCCAGAAAAGCAGGATCAAAATATTTAATATTGCAAAAGTCCCTAACTTTTTCTGTTTCTGTAAATGTTACACGGTTTTTCTTAAGGACAAAAGTAATTGTTCCCCAGCCTCTTATAGCTACGATATGATCTTCCGGCTGTTCTATCCCGTTATTTCTTGCCGTTTCAGCTAATGTAGAAGCAATTTTAAGGCTTGCTCTTGATGGATAATCCATCCATGAAGTAACTGCTATTACACCATTTTCAGATAATGCATTCCACATTAAATCAAAAGCTTCAATTGTTAAATCATAATTTTCCTGCAAAGAATTAAGCCCTGCAGTTCCTCCAAAAGCATCAATAATAGGCAGTTTAATTAAGTCATATTTTTTTTCTTTAAGCCCTGACAAAAATATTCTTGAATCAGCGAAGTGAATATTCACATTTTCATGTTTAAAGAGCCCTCCGGATTCTTCCAGGTAAGTGCTTTTCATTAAGTTTAATACTCCATTGTTATCAATTACAGCATCAATAACAGATGCTGAGTTTGTCAACGCATGAGAAATATGTGCCCCTGTCCCGGAATTAATGATCATTACATTATTTCTTTCATTCATAACATAAGGTAATTCCATAGTAGTGTGTTGATGAATATGTTTTTCATCAGATACATTATGAGGAATTACACCGTAAAAGTTACCATTAAGAAAAACATTCTTTTTAACCGGTACTTCATCAGTATAGCTCATACTTAAAGCCGGTGCATATCTTAATGCTGGTGAAGAAACAACCTCTATTATGCCATGAGTGTCGGGCTCTCTATGTTCTACTTCAGCTTCAGGCAAGTTTAGTGCTTTCGAAATGCCTTTATATTCAGAGGGATTTAAAGAAAAAGGATATACAAGGAAGTAAGCCGCAATTATCAAAGAAACTAAAGCACCTCCAAACTGCAACCCAGTCTTTTTTCTGTAATAACTAATCAGTCCAGCTAATACCGGTAAAATTCCTGCAATAATTATTAGTTTTTCAGGAAATAACCAACCAGTAAGAAACAAAACAAAAATTCCACCAATACCTGATCCAACAAGGTTAGCAAAGTAGCACTTTCCAATCTTTTCAGGAATTTTTATAAAAACCATTCCTATAGCTGTTGCACCAAAGAAAAACGGGATAAAAAATACAAGGTAGTTAACAGCTAAAACCCATAGTTGGCTGTAATCCGAGAACAAGCGAAAAACATCAAATTCAATTACATTTATCCTTGAAAGGGGAAAAACTATTATCATTGACAATCCCGTCAATATCATAAAAAAAGGATACAACCATGAAAAGTTATTAATGAGTTTCTTTCTGTATAAGGCAATAAATGTACCACTGGCACCAAAACCTAACATTGCGATAGAAATTACCATAAAAGCAAAGTGATGCCATTGCACAACCGACAACAACTGCATTAAAATCAGTTGAAATGCTAT
Organism: Bacteroidales bacterium; assembly: GCA_003557965.1. Lineage (GTDB taxonomy): Bacteria > Bacteroidota > Bacteroidia > Bacteroidales > UBA7960 > PWND01. The sequence continues at coordinate 3,621 of PWND01000254.1, forward strand.
TATTGCAGCAGAATGTACTCCTAAAGACAAGAACAGTTTATTATTTTCCTTCATAAGAATTATTTTTTTAATTACTAATCATCCCTGGTAAAGGGCACAAACCTTACCGGCATAAGATTTTGAGAAAAAACTTGTCCATCTTCCTTTTTTACAAGTACTAATTGTTGAACCATAAATGGGGAGCCCACAGGGATTATCATTTTCCCACCTTCTTTCAGTTGCTTAATTAAAGCCGGCGGGATATATTCCGCTGCTGCAGTAACTACTATAGCATCAAAAGGGCCTTCTTCCTCCCATCCATAATATCCATCAGCAATTTTAACATGTACGTTATTATAGTTTTTTTGTAATATTTCTTTCGACCTTTTTCCAAGCTCAGGAACTATTTCAATGGTAAAAACCTGGTCAACAATTTCAGCAAGAATTGCAGCCTGATAACCCGAACCCGTGCCTATTTCTAATACCCTGTCATTTGGCCCGGGATTAACAATTTCTGTCATATAAGCAACCATATATGGCTGAGAAATTGTTTGCCCGTAACCTATAGGCAAGGGCCTGTCCATGTAAGCCCATCTCTGATACTCATCAGGTACGTATAAATGGCGTGGCACTGTCTTCATTGCTTTCAGCGTAGCTTCATGAGATATGCCCCGGGGTTCCAATTGTGACTTTACCATCATTTGACGATCGCGAAAATGTGCGCCCTGGGAAAAACTGTAAAGCGGCAACAGTAACAAAAGAAGTATTATAAGCTTTTTGGCCATAGTTTTTTGTTTTTAATAAGATAAAAAATAAGCTTCATGAAAAAATCGTTATAATCATTAGTTACAAATTTAACAAAAACATTACAATTTTATATATAGTTCCATTACACATTTTATTTTCGGCGATACATGAAAAAAATAAGTGTTATTTACTTGCTTGATGAATTTGAAACACCTATCAAATGAATGTTCTTTAAACGCTGAATATTTTTGTATGGATTATGAAATAATTTGACTTAGAAAATTTATTTTTGACTGTTAAAAATGTTTATATACTTTTATTTCTAACAACTAATTGTTATATTTATGCTTTTATAAAACTAAAAAAATAAATACAATGCTTAATCAAAAAAAACTAGCTATTTTACTGTTTTTTCACTCATTGTTAATAATCAGTATTGGCTTAAACAAAGGTATGGGCCAAATGGTGAAAAAAGAAACCTCCCCAAACAACAATGATAGATTTATTTATCCTCATAAAGTATTTGTCCATACTGATAAAAACAACTACAATACAGAAGAGCACATTTGGTTTAATATTTACGTATTAGATGGAAAAACTTTAAAACCAGACACTCTAAGCACAAATGCCTATGTAGATATTGTTGATGCACATGGAAATGTAGTTTTTAACAGCATTTTAAAGCTTAATAACGGTGTTGCAAGCGGCGATATATTTTTACCCGATACATTAACAGACGGGAACTATATGATGGCAGCTTATACAGATTGGAGCAGAGGGCTATTAGAAAAAAATGTATTTACAAAGAATTTCTACGTTTCTAACCCTGATGAGAAAAACTATATCTCAAGAAGGCAAGTCAGGAAAAACAGGAAATTTAATAATCAATTAGAAAAATGGAGAACCACTTATAATTACGAAATATTTCCGGAGAGCGGCACATTTATCCCAAATAAAAAAAACAAAGCAGTAATCAGGGCAGCGAATTATCTGAATGAAAACATTTCAACAAATGGTGCAGTTTATGATAACAGCGATAATAAAGTTGCAGAAATAATAGAAGTAATTGAAGGTTATGGTTATTTTGAACTAACTCCCGACTTGAATGCCAGGTATTACGCAAAATTAAGCCTGCCGGGTGACGAAACTGCAAAAATCAGAATAGCCCCGTCAGAAATTCAGGCATGTGGAATAAGGGTTAATGAATCTAATAATAAATTAGAAATTGAAATAAGGGGCAATTGTCAAAAACAAGATAAATTAAAACTTATTTCACAATACTCTCTTGACACCATATTAAATACTGATGTTGTTGCGGGCAAATCATACAGTTTTTCCGGTGATATATTTCCCGGTGGAGTAAACAGGTTTATTTTGGCAGATGCTAATGATAATATCATATCTGAAAGATTATTTTTCATACGCTCCGAAAAAGAAGCTTTGGATATCAGTTTTTTTAACAGGCCATTTTTTTCAGAAGATAATGAAAACATCAACATACCCATCAGGTTTAGCAATAATAACAAGCCAGTAAGCGGCACATTTTCTTTTACAATTCACAATATTTCTGATTGTGATGACATGAGTAGCATAATACAGACAGAAAACATTGTAGAACATTTGTATTTATATTCGGACGTAAAAAAAGCTCAGTATTATTATGAAAATATTGATCTCTCAGACAATCATGACATTGAAAGATTAAACAAACTACTTATTGCACATCAATGGAAGTGGAGTATTGATAAGAAATCTTTTGCAGAAAAGCTTGCTTTAAAAGACATTTATTTCCCGGATTCATTAGTATTAACAGGGCAGTTGGTAAGCAGGGATGACAGGCCAATATTAGCCGGCCACATATCTGTTGTTATGTCGGACCGGGAAGGCATAGTGCGCTTTGCAGATTTAGAGCGAAATACATTCAGATTTACAGGCCTCTATTACGAAAATGCTTTTAAAGCAAATTTAAGGATAGAAGCCAGAAGGAATTTAGGCAGGCATGTGGGCATTGTGGTTGCAATGAATCCATTTGATAACCCTGATTATATTTTTAGTCCATTTACAAAAGACCAACAAATTACAGAAAGAGGGCCGGAATGGACTAACATTAATCCTTGGTATAAAAGGTTATTTAGTCATTCAGTGGATGCGAGCAGCAGGCAAAGAGCATCTTATCACTCTCCTGACCAAATAATATATGTGGAGGATTTAACCGATCGCCATCACACTAATATGATAAACATACTAAGGGGCCATGTTACCGGGCTTCAAGTTGATCATACAGGCAGAATGCAGTTCAGAGGCCAAAGCAGCTTTGCTCTTTCAAACGAGCCTCTTTTAATGATAGATGGCATAATCGTTGACAGGCACTTTTTCATGAATATGAATATAAATGACCTTGAGAGAATTGAAATATACAGGGGGCCTTCTGCCAGCACCTTTGGCGCCAGGGGTACAAATGGAGTTATTGCTGCATTTACAAAAAGATCGCATTTATTACCTGAAACTACAATAGAGTTTACGTTGGCAGGCTACCACACAGAAAATGAGTTCTCAATGAGCTCAGCTTTTGATGATGAAAATATGCTTATTCCTTGCAGGACACTGCTATATGAACCTAGCCTAAAAATTGAAAACACAAATAACATGATAATCCAAATCCCCGGCCAGTTGCCAAAAGGAGATTACATAATAGTAATCCAGGGAATAGATAAAAACGGCGTTCCGGGTTATGGGAAGCTTAAATTTTCAATTGATTAATCAAGTTTTTCGGTAATCAGATTAGTTACTCAACCCAGCTTAATATTGTGGATAAAGTGTCAATGCGATCAGGATAATCCCATAAAAACGGCATCTGGGCTTTTCCCAGTGGCACAACAGAAACACCTTGAATATTCATTTTAACATTAGTGCTCACACATTGTATTACATCTTTATACTTTAAAATATGAGCATTTAAATCGTCTTGGGAATTATAAAATTTATAATGTAAAACACCTATTGGTGAAACAGGTTTGTCATCAGGCTTTATTAACAAATAACCTGTGTCAAAATGATTTTCACCATTTACCAAAAATATTGACTTATAATATTCATAGTTGTTTGCATACTTATTGTGGTTTACAACAGCTTGCCATTTGGCCCAGGCCGGAAACAACTCTTTAATATTAAAGTTTTCCGGAACAAAAATCTGTGTAACGTTTCTGCATCCGAGCCCAAAATACCAAAATATATCATCCCCCAATGCTTCAATCTCATCATGGCTCTCTTCACCAAACAACACAGCTAAGCTGGTCCTGTTTTTTCTTATAATATTAGGGTACTTACCAAAATAGAAATCAAAATACCTGGATGAGTTATCACTCCCTGTTGCAATAACAGCGTCAAAATCCTTTATTATGCTATCTTCAAATTTTATAAACTCCTCCCACCTGTTTTCAATTTCAACTAAAACACCTGCCAATGCTTTGGGTAATAAGTCATCAGATGAAGCCATTTTTCCGGTAAATCTATTTCCTGAAATAAGCACACAAAGCATGTCATGAAAACCAACTACAGGGATATTACCTGCCATAATTACGGCAATAGTTATCGGGCTCTTATTATCAGGAATTTTGTAAGCCTCAAGCCATTTTTTCAAATTGCTTTCTTTAATCATGCAGGAAATGTTATTAAGCGCACACCGGCAATTCTCTTCAGTAAACCACGGATTTGCTGCTGATGCTCTTTTTAGAGCATTAAATAATTCAGACTCCGCCTGTGATAAGCTTTCTTCCGAGCCGGCATTTAAGACCTTTTCTATTTTTTCCCCAAGCTTAATAAAAGAAAGTACCCTTTCATCAAGTGATATACACATAATTAAATTTGTTATTTAAGACAAAGAGCTATACCTCGTCATTTACATTAAATAATAATTGCAATTTCAAATATACGAATACTTACAAATTATTAGTTAATATATTTTGTTAAGTATATATTTGTTTTGAAGGAAATAAGTAGTTAATAATTATAGCTATTACCGTGACTGGTATAGCTCGTTTTTTTTCGTGTTGTTAAAAGTATGTATTTACAGCGAATCTAAATTGGTCAATGAATATTTCTTTAAAAATCGAAATATTATTTTGCTCATAAAATAGAAGCATTGCTTTCTTGTATTCAACAGAATCAACCGTTCTAAATGAAATTGGACAATACTTATAATTCATTAAAACAGCATTACTTGCAATTCTTGCAGTTCTTTTATTTCCGTCTACAAATGGTTGAATGTATGAGATTAACACTAATAAAAGTAAAGCCTTCTCAAAAACGCTCTCTTTGCTGTTTACTAATTCGCACATATTCGAAAGGGCTTCCTTAATTTGGAACTCATTATCCAGAGGCCGATAGTTTGTTCCCGAAATACCCACTCTTCTCTTCCTGATGTTTTTATCGACTCCGAGTTCTTTTATCAGCAAACTGTGAATATCTCCAATTTTGGAAACAGATAACGGAATCAAGTAGTCAGGATTTTCAATTATAAAATCAATGGCATCTTTGTGGTTTAGAAGCATAATTGCTTCTTCCTTTGTTTTTCCTGCTGCGGTTTCTTTTTCTTTAAGAAGTCTTTCCGTTTCCAATAAAGAATATGTATTCCCTTCAATTTGAGATGATTTCCAACTTAAATCAATCGCTAATCGCTCTAATTCTTTTTTGAATTCTATTTCAGAAAGCTGAGAGATATTCTTTTCAAATTGCTTTTGTAGTATATTTAACTGTTCTAATTCAGAGTTTGTAAATATACTGCAAGCTTTAAGGGTTTGAGGTATTAGTTGTAGATTAAATTTTTGCTTAATCTCTCTTTCGTCAATTTCTTTCTTGTAATAGTTTTCAATATCAATAGGGTATAGGATTTCATAGGTAGGTGAAATCAAATATTTTGTTGATTTCCCCTGGCCTTTTTTTGTTAAAAGATTTTCATCAATCAGTTTGGATAGCATTCTCTTTACTGTGGCATAGCTAATTGAATCTGAGATACTTTCGTAAATCTCTCTTGAGGAAGCTTCTTTGTTGTTCTTTATGAACTCAATTATTTTCAATTCTCTTTTATCAATCATAGAATTATGTTTTTAGCTCACAAATATAATAATTAAAGCTCAAAAATTCGCATTTATGAGCTGTATGTTTTTTTAAAATGAGCTACAAAATAATGTTATCACAAATTATTCTGTTTTTTTTCGGGAAAAGTGAAATTTTTTTTACCATTTTTCGTAAACATAAATAACACCTGGTTTTCTAACATTATTAAAACACAAAAAAGATGACAATAAAGAACCGAAAAATAAAGATGTTTCTTTTATTGTTTTTTGCAGCAATATTTGTAAACATTGTATCTGCAAGTCATATATATGCAGAAAACACCAAAAAGTTTATGGAAACAGAAGATTCGTTAATAAATATTGCTACATTAATACCAAACTTAACACACGATTTTGAGAAACTATCTTTGAATGAAAAGTTTACAGATTTGCTTTATAGTGCATTAGAAAAAGAGGGTTCATTTTACTATCCGTTTGATTCTTTAACCACAGTATCAGTATTAACATCACCTGACGAGGTATTTAGAATTATAACATGGTATATCCCGTTAAGTGACGGCACATTTGATTACTTTGGGTTTTTCCAGGCAAAAGATGACAGGCGGGGCGATATTGTTTTATACACATTACAAAACGATTACTTTGCAGATTATGAAGAAAAGGGAGGTGTAGAGTATCTTCAGTTGTCGCATGAAAACTGGCACGGGACTTTTTATTATGAGGTAATACATACGCGGCATGAGCGCGAGGATTATTATACATTATTAGGTTGGCGGGGAGATAATCCATTGACCCGAAAGCGAATAATTGAACCTATTCGTTTAGGGGAAAGAAGCAGGCCGGTTTTTGGTATTCCATTATTCACTTACAAGGATAACCGTTTAAGGAGAATCGTTTTTGAATATTCGGCAAATGTAAGCATGTATTTAGCCTACGACCGCCAGTTAATAAGAGGACACAGGCGTCCAACAAATATGATAGTATTCGACAGGCTTGAACCATCTCACCCAAGATTGGAAGGCCATCGTCATTTTTACTTTCCGGAAACAAATATTGTTGATGCTTTTCTTTTTGAGGAAGGCCGATGGGTTTTTTATGAAGAAATTGATGCCAGAAACCCTGATAATTGATTAGTTTAAAGAGAATTATATTTTTTTACTTTCTTTTAGTTCTAAGTATCAGTCTTTTTTATTATGTTTGCCTCGTTTTGTTATTATACCATAAAACAAGTAAAAAAATATAATATAAACCATTAAATTTTTTAATTATGAAAAAACATAATTTTAGTGCCGGCCCATCGGTATTAGCAAAAGAAGTTATTGAAAACACTTCAAAAGCTGTTTTAGATCTAAATGGGATTGGATTATCAGTAATGGAAATTTCTCATCGTGGAAAAGATTTCCAGGCAGTTATGGATGAAACTATTGCTTTATTCAAAGAGCTATTGAACATTCCGGAAGGTTACCAGGTTTTATTTTTGGGTGGTGGCGCAAGTATGCAGTTCTGCATGATTCCATTTAATTTGCTAAATAAGAAAGCCGCATACCTTGAAACCGGTGCCTGGGCAAAAAAAGCTATTAAGGAAGCTAAGTTTTTTGGCGATGTAGATCTTGTTGCATCATCATCAGATAAAAACTTTTCGTATATTCCAAAAAACTATTCAATACCGGCTGATGCCGATTATTTCCACATTACTACCAACAACACTATATATGGTACAGAAATACATGAAGACATTGATTCTCCGGTTCCATTGGTAGCCGACATGTCATCTGATATATTTGCCAGGCCAATAGATGTGAGCAAATATGCAATGATATATGGTGGTGCGCAGAAAAATTTAGGCCCTGCCGGTGCAACATTTATTATTGTGCGTGAAGATATTCTGGGCAAGGTTGAAAGACAAATACCCACAATGCTAAACTATCAGACGCATATTGAGCAAGGCTCAATGTTTAATACTCCTCCTTGCTTACCTATATACACCTGCATGGAAACTCTTCGGTGGTTGAAAAAAATCGGTGGAGTTAAAAAAATGCAAGAAATGAATAAGGAAAAAGCTGAATTATTATATAACGAAATAGATCGTAACTCACTATTTAATGGAACTGCAGACCTTGATTCACGCTCATTGATGAATATTTGCTTTGTAATGAATGAAGAGTACAAAGAATTAGAGCCTGAATTTCTTTCATTCGCAACTTCAAAAGGGATGGTAGGGTTAAAAGGCCATCGTTCGGTTGGCGGATTTAGAGCTTCTACATATAATGCTCTTCCAAAAGAAAGCGTAAAAGCTTTGGTTGAAGCAATGCAGGAATTTGAAAACAAGCATAAGAAATAATAATTTAAAATGACAAGAACATGAAAAAAGTATTAATAGCAACAGAGAAGCCTTTTGCACCTAGTGCCGTAGATGCATTAAAGAAAGTATTTGAATTGGCAGAATATAAAACAATAATGCTGGAAAAATATACGGACAAATCTCAACTTATTGAAGCAGTTTCAGAAATTGATGCTTTAATTATCAGAAGTGATAAAGCAACATCAGAAGTTATAAATGCTGCCAAAAACTTAAAGATAATTGTAAGAGCCGGTGCCGGATATGATAATATTGACCTTGAAGCATGCACTTCAAAAAATATTGTAGCGATGAATACACCCGGCCAGAATTCAAATGCCGTTGCTGAACTTGCTTTCGCAATGATGTTGTACTCAATTAGAAATGGTTTTAACGGCACTTCAGGAACAGAGCTCAGGGGTAAAAAAATTGGCATTCATGCTTATGGAAATGTTGGGAAACATATAGCCAGAATAGCTAAGGGATTTGAAATGCAAGTATATGCTTTTGACCCGTTTGTAAAAAAAGATGAAATAGAAAAAGATGAAGTAATTGCAATTGACTCTGTTGAAGAATTATATAAAAAATGCCATTACATTTCTTTGAATATACCAGCAAACGAAGAAACCAAGAAATCTATTAATTATGATTTACTTTCATTAATGCCGGCAAATTCAGTTTTAGTTAATACCGCCAGAAAAGAAGTGATTGATGAGGAAGGGCTTATAAAGCTAATGAACGAAAGGCAGGATTTCTGCTACCTTTCTGATATAGCACCTGATAAAAAAGTAGAAATGGAAGAAAAGTTTGAAAGCAGGGTACTGTTTACTGCAAAAAAAATGGGAGCACAAACTGCTGAAGCAAACATAAATGCAGGGCTTGCTGCTGCCGAGCAAATAGTTTCCTTCTTCGAGAAGGGCGACACAAAGTTTCAAGTTAATAAATAATGAAGCTTTTTATATTTTGCAGAAATTTTTTTATAAAATTAATCTAATAAATAAATAGTAAAAATTATAAGATTATGGCAATTTTAAAACCATTCAGGGGGTTCAGGCCTCCTGCGGATATTGTAAAAGATTTAGCTTCTCGCCCCTATGATGTTTTGGATTCGGAAGAGGCCAGAGAAGAAGCCGGCAACAACAAGTATAGCTTTTTAAGGGTAGTAAAACCGGAAATTGAACTACCGAAAGATGTAAACCTCTATTCAGAACAAGTTTACAATAAAGCTAAGGAGAATTTTGAAAAATTCATTGCTAATGGTTGGCTAAAGCAAGATCAAAAAAAGCAGTATTATATATATGCTCAAACATGGGGTTCAAAAATCCAGTACGGTATTGTTGGGTGCGCAGGTGTTGAAGATTATTTAAACAATATTATTAAGAAGCACGAGCTAACCCGCCCTGACAAAGAAGAAGACAGGATGAAGCATGTAAGAAAACTCAATGCTAATGCAGAACCGGTGTTTTTTACGTATCCTGCACAAAAAGAAATAGATGATATTGTTGCAGAATTTGTAAAAGACAAGCCTGTGTATGATTTTATGGCTGATGATGGCTTTGGGCATAAGTTCTGGTTAATTGATAGTGATGAAAAAGTTGAAGAGCTTGAGAAGTTGTTTAACAATGTTAAATATTTTTACGTTGCTGACGGACATCACAGAACTGCTGCTGCTGCACTTGTTGGTAATGAAAAAAAACAAAACAACCCAAATCATACAGGGCAAGAAGAATATAATTACTTCATGGCAGTTTTATTTCCAGATAACCAGCTTACAATTATTGATTACAACAGGGTTGTTAAGGATTTAAACGGCCTTTCAGCAGATGAGTTTTTGAAAAAGCTTGACAAAGACTTTGTAGTTAATGAAGTTGGAGAAAAAGAATACAAGCCTTCAGAAATTCACACCTTTAGCATGTACCTTGAAGGAAAATGGTATTCATTAGAAGCAAAAGATCATACCTATGATGATAACGACCCTATAGGGGTTTTAGATGTAACAGTATTATCAAATTATGTTTTGGATGATATCCTGGGAATTAAAAATTTAAGAACTGACAAACGTATTGATTTTGTTGGTGGAATAAGAGGTTTGGGTGAGCTGAAAAGAAGAGTTGATAGTGGTGAAATGAAAGTTGCATTTGCGCTTTATCCGGTTACAATGAAGCAATTAATAGACATTGCCGATACAGACAATATAATGCCTCCGAAAACAACATGGTTTGAACCAAAATTAAGAAGCGGGCTGGTTGTTCATACTTTAAATGATTAGCCCAGTGCCTAACTTATAGACATAAAAATTTATCAACTTAAAGCAGTGAAAAAAATATGATTTTCACTGCTTTTAAATATATTTGGTTATTAATTAATTTATCACTATTTTTGCACCCCAAAATAAAGGTGAGAAAAATTGAATTATAATATTTTTCGAAATTTGCATAAATGAGAACCTCACCTGCCGGAAGTAAATATACTTTTATTTATAAAGCAAGAGGGTTCCATAGAAACAAAAGCACCTAAGAATAAATATAAGTACGTAAATAATTGTAAAACGGTTTAATAACTATAATTTATACAGATGAAAAAAGACATTCACCCAAAAGATTATCGTTTCGTAGTGTTTAAAGATATGTCGAACGATTACGCATTTCTTACTCGCAGCACAGCAAGTACAAAGGATACAATAAAGTGGGAAGATGGGAAAGAATATCCATTAGTAAAAGTAGAAATATCTCATATGTCGCATCCTTTTTACACAGGTAAACAACAATTGGTTGATACTGCAGGACGTGTTGATAAATTTAGGTCTAAATATAAAAAGCACACAGAGAGTAAAGAAAAGTAAAAAAAAATAAATATTTAAAAAAGCCCTTCAAAAGGGCTTTTTTTTTAAAAAAAAATTCTATCTTTAGCACTTATTATATTGTATAATCAATCTATAAATAAACGAACACTATGAATTATATTATTTTTGGTGACCAGGCAAGAACACATTTGCTCCCATTTACTTTTACCCGTCCTGTAGCAGATATTAGAGCAGGAATTTTAACCATCCGTGAAAAGTGGGAGAAGTATCTAAATGCAAAAACATCATCACTTACAGAAAAATATCTGAGTGAGAAGTTTCCCTTAGTAAAGGAAGCTGACAACATATTGATTAATGGTAATTTTATTCCCGATGAAACAATTGTAAAAGAGATTTCACAATTGGAACCAAACCAAACACTGGTTTACGGGGATGTAATTATAGCATTACGATTAATGTCAGAAGATATTGAAAATATTGACCTTGAAGTATTGGAAGGGGTAACTCCATTAGAAACAAAAAGTGATGCACTAAAAATATCATATTTATGGGATATCATTAACCTAAATGAGAAGCTTTTAAGAAGTGATTACAGCCTTATCACCAAAAATAAAAAATCTACTGACCCGGGAGTTTATGCAAAAATAATTTGTAAGGAGAATGTATTTATTGAAGAGGGTGCAATTTTAGAAAATGTTATAATAAATGCTTCTGAAGGCCCTGTATATATTGGCAAAAATGCGCATATTATGGATGGAGCAGTTGTAAGAGGCCCGGCAGCAATTGGAGAATCTTCAACAATCAGAATAAACGCAAAAATATATGGCAACACCTCAATTGGGCCTGAATGCAAAATAGGAGGCGAGGTTAGTAATTCTGTCATTTTTGGATACTCAAATAAAGCACATGATGGCTTTTTGGGACACAGTGTGATTGGTGAATGGTGTAACCTTGGCGCTGACACCAACACATCTAACCTAAAAAACAATTACGATAAGGTGAAAGTATGGGACTATGCTGTAGGAAGTTTCGTAGATACAGGAATGCAGTTTTGTGGAACCTTTATGGGCGACCACTCAAAATGCGGCATTAACACCATGCTCAACACAGGAACTGTTATTGGCATGAACGCACAAGTTTATGGCTCTGGCTTTATCAGAAACTTCATTCCATCGTTTACCTGGGGAAGCCCTTCCGGATATACTCCTTTTGATGTAGATAAAGCTATTGAAGTAGCAAAAAGAGTTTATGAAAGAAGGAACATTGATTTTACTAAAGTTGATGAAAATATTTTTTATAAAATTTTTGAGCTTACTTTTAATTACAGAAGATTTTAACAAAACCTTTTTCATCTCCTGCCATTACGTCTTTTTCTGTCAATTAGTCTGATTTCGTCTATTGGCATAAGTATTGATTGTACCTTTACAAAAAAAACAACTTTTGATATTAATAATATCAACTAATTCTGATGCAAACGTTTATAAAAGCAAGCCTATTGGCTATGCTTTTATTATGTTTGATTTTTATTTAACAAAACAATTTTAATAATATAGTTATGTTTTCAAAAAAAGAATATAATTTGCTTTCAGGGATTGTAGATGCAGATACAGAATTTATTCCATTACTGTCAGCAGAAGAAGAACAACAAATGACAGCTGAAGAACTGCCTGAAGCGCTTTCAATCTTACCACTAAAAAATACAGTATTATTCCCGGGTGTAGTAATTCCAATAACTGTAAGCAGAGACAAATCAATAAAACTGGTTCGTGATATATATAAGAAAGACAGAATAATTGGCGTTGTAAGCCAAAAAGACCCTAATATTGAGGAACCTGAATTTGATGATTTAAACAAAATTGGCACCGCCGCATATATAATTAAAACCTTACAAATGCCGGATGGCAACACAACGGTAATAATTCAGGGCAAAAAAAGAATTAAAGTAGAGCAACTTTTAGAGTCAGAACCATATTTTAAAGCCAAAGTTTCCTCTTTTGATATCGCTTCAAAACCCAAAGAAGACAAAAATTTCAATGCACTAATAGCTACAATAAAAGATTTAGCAACCAAGATAGTAAAACAATCTCCTAATATTCCGAGTGAAACTGCTTTCGCAATAAAAAATATTGAAAGCCCTGCATTTTTGGTGAATTTTATATCATCAAACTTAAATATTGATGTAAACGAAAAACAAAAACTGCTTGAAACGCAAGACTTATTAGCAAGAGCAAATACTGTTTTAAGGCATCTTACTCATGAAATACAGGTTGTTGAACTAAAAAACCAGATTCATTCAAAAGTAAAAGTTGATATAGATAAACAACAGAGGGACTACATCCTAAACCAACAATTAAAAACAATACAGGATGAATTAGGTGGCAACCCCCATGAGCAGCAAATAAGCGAACTAAAGAACAAAGCAAAAAAGAAAAAATGGCCTGATAATATAAAAATAGTTTTTGAAAAAGAATTAAGTAAGCTCCAGAGAATGCATCCCGGAGCAATGGAATATTCAATTCAAATAAACTACCTTGACACACTTGTTGAGCTTCCCTGGAATTATTATACCTCAGACAATTTTAACCTTAACAAAGCATTAAAAATTCTTGACAGAGACCATTTTGGGCTTGAAAAGATCAAGGAAAGGATTATTGAATACCTTGCAGTATTAAAAATGAAAGGAGATATGAAGTCGCCTATATTATGCTTTGTAGGGCCTCCCGGAGTAGGGAAAACATCATTGGGAAAATCAATAGCAACAGCAATAAACCGCAAGTATATAAGGATGTCGCTGGGCGGGCTTAAAGATGAGTCTGAAATCAGGGGGCATAGGAAAACATATGTAGGGGCATTACCTGGTAGGATAATCCAAAACCTTAAGAAGGTAAAGTCATCAAATCCAGTATATGTGCTTGATGAAATTGACAAGGTTGGGCAGCATGCCATCCATGGCGACCCGGCTTCTGCCCTATTAGAGGTTCTTGACCCCGAGCAAAATGCAAATTTTTATGACAACTATCTTGAGCTCGAATATGACCTCTCAAATATTATGTTTATTGCAACAGCAAATACTGTATCAACAATACACCCGGCTTTGCGCGACAGAATGGAAATAATTGACCTTAGCGGATATATTGTTGAGGAAAAACTTGAAATCGCAAAAAGGCATTTAATTCCAAATCAACTTAAAAATCATGGTTTAACAAAGCATAAAATAGTTATTGAAGACAAAACCATTATTAAAATAATTAACGGATACACAAAAGAATCGGGAGTAAGGAGCCTTGATAAAAATATTGCAAAAATTTGCAGACAATTAGCCCGAAAAATCGGAATGAAAGAAAAATTTGTGCCGACAATTAAGCCCGAAGACTTAACCGAACTGTTGGGGC
>PWND01000289.1 GCA_003557965.1 Bacteroidales bacterium
CAAAGTCGGCAAGCAGGTTTTCGCAGGTTGGCTGATATGGCAGAACCTTGAATTTTCCTAACATCTTTTTAGCTTCTGCAGATTTGCTTAATGGAACATTTTCGTTTACCAGGAGCGAATGATCGTATGGCTCAATTATCAGTTCGTTGATAATTCTTTTTATTTCTGAGAAATCCATTACCATCCCATGCTTTGGGTTGCTTGAGTCATCAACAGCTTTTCCAATAATGGTTACATGCAGCAGGTAGCTGTGTCCGTGAATGTTTTTACACTGACCATCATGACCCAAAAGTAAATGAGCCGCTTCAAAATTGAATTGTTTGGTGACTCTTATATATTGCTTGCTTGTCATGTGTAAAATGTTTTTTCAAGTGTTAATCTTTATTTTTAAGTAACGGGTGACGGGTGACGGGTGACGGGTAATCAGTAATCGGTAATCGGTAATCGGTAATCGGTAATCGGTAATCAGTAATCAGTAATCAGTAATCAGTAAACACTAATCAGGAACCATCAACTAAATGACTACACGACTAAACAACTCAACGACTCAACAATACCCACCAGTCATATTACACATCCTTTTTTCTACATCCCTAAATAAACAATTCATCTTTAGGTGTTTAACCAAAGTTAAAAATATTTTTAAAAACTATTGTCCGGCATAGTTTAATTCAAAGGCTCATCAATAAAGAACTTTGCCTTGAAAACCAGATTATCTTTTGATTGAAGGCAATAAGTGAGTGTTTTCATATCTTCTGAAAAGGTCAGGACCCATTCATGTCCGGGAGCTCTTTCCAGCAGATCCAGCGTATAATCATCCGGTGGAAAAAATTGCGAATATTCGGTACCTTTTTTATCAGAATATCCTCCGTACATTGTGATCTCTTCAGGGTCTCCGTCTTCATCACGATGGTCATGACGAAATCTCAACTCCCCATCCTCTACAAGTAAAAGCCATGTGCGCGACTTGTCATCGCCGATATGAAAAGGAATGCGAATTTCGTCTTCCGTGCATTTTTCAAAATGAATTATCATTTTCTCCCCGGCAAAGCTCTCTCTGCCTTCAGCGGTAAAAACTTCTTCACCTGCAAATTTTTTACCGCATAATGTTGATATGCGCTCAAAAAATTTCTTTTCGTTACCTGAAAGCGCAATAGTTTCTTCAATACCGGTTTTTTCTTTCTCTGCTGCAGGACCGCATGCAAGCATGATCGATAAAATGAATGTAAACAGAAATAACTTTTTTATCATGGCTTAATATTTTTAATTGAAATTTAATATTTGATGTGCGCCTTAAACATTAAAACAAAAGATTGTTAAAAATGGTTCAGAGCTTTACAAAATTAAGAAAATATAAATTCCGGCTGAAGCTTTTTTAGAACTATTAGTTCCAAGCAAAGGCGCTAATTATAAATAGCTTAAATCTGGCTAAGAAAAAGTCAGGAGTTTTTCAGTCAACTTGTTTTAGTGTGTTTTTTGCACTGAACATAATATAACCCTTCATAGTGAGGCAATGTTTATTTTAGGTCCGGAGCTTTGCATTCAAAAAAGACTTACTGGTAAAATATATTCTATTATTTTTGCTGAGATATTTATATAAAAAAACAAAATTAAAAACTTATGAAATTCAATAATTTAATTAAAAGTTTATTGGTAGTAGCCGTTCTGTTATTTATTTCAAAGCCTGCATATACATGCACCAATGTGCTTGTATCTGGTGGGGCAAGTGCCGACGGCAGTGTAATGATAAGTTATTTGGCTGATGCCGGTGGCTTCATGGATCCGTTATATTTTTATCCTGGTGGAGAATACAATCCCGGGGATTCAGTTGATATTATTTGTTGGCATTATGATGATTTGTTGGGCAGGATTCCTCAAGTGCCCGAGACATACAGGGTAATAGGGAACATGAATGAGCATCAGGTTGCTATAGGTGAAACTACTTTTACCGGCCGTGAAGAGCTGCATGGTGGGAATGGATTTATTGATTATGGTGCTATGATGTACATAGCTTTGCAACGATCAAAGACTGCCCGAGAAGCCATAGAGGTAATGACAGGTTTGGTGGAAGAACATGGTTATAAAAGCACTGGTGAGTCGTTTTCTATAGCAGATAAAAACGAGGCCTGGGTAATGGAATTTATTGGTAAAGGCGAACATGGTGAAGGAGCCGTGTGGGTAGCTGCAAGGGTTCCCGATGGTTATATTGCTGCACATGCCAACCAGGCACGCATAAGACAGATAGACTGGAATGATACTGAAAACTGGATGTGGTCGGATGATGTTGTAGACTTTGCCCGTGAAATGGGCTGGTTTGATGGGCCTAAAGAAGAGTTTAGCTTTGTTGATGCATATAACCCAGTTACACCTGCTTCTCTCATGTTGTGTGAAGGACGTGTATGGAGCGTGTTTCGCAGGGCGGCACCATCGCAAAACTTTTCAGATGATTACTGGCGAGCAGTAAAAGGTGCTGAACCTTATCCATTGTTTATTAAGCCTGATGAGAAAATTACCGTGGAAAAAATGATAAGCTTTGTTCGCGACCATTTCCATGATACAAAACATTATACCGGGGAAGGCTATGCTGCAGGGCCTTATAATAATCCCTACAGATGGCGTCCACTGGTTTTTTCTGTTGAAGATGATGAGCAAAGTTATTCCTGGGAAAGAACAATCTCTCAACCACAAACAGGCTTCTCTTTTATATCACAGTCAAGAAACTGGTTGCCTGACCCGATAGGTGGAATATTCTGGTATGGAGTTGATGATACATACTCAAATGCTTATATGCCTTTATACATGGGCATGCAAAGACCGCCAAAGTCACTTGTTACGGGAAATGTAATTGACTTTGACTGGGATTCGGCATTCTGGGTTTTTAACCTTGTTGCTAATTATGCTTATGGGCTCTACAGTTATATTATTGAAGACATTAAAGAAGTACAGGAAGAAGTTGAAGGGCGTTCTCATGCATTGACAAACGCAGTTGATGTTGCAGCCAAATCTCTTTATGATAAAGATAAGGACGTTATGTTTGAATACCTTACCGATTTTAGTGTAAGCAATGCAGAATATACTGTTGAGCGTTGGCGTGAACTTGGCTATCACATCTTTTCAAAGTACAACGATCGTTATATTCGCACTGAAGAAGTAAGAAGGCCATGGCCTGAAGGAGTTGGTTATCCGGATGATTATCTTAAAAGGGTGCTTGAAGAAAGGCCAGGGTACTACGATCTGCGTTGGCGTGAGCCGGATGAGGTGAAGGATTAGGTTGATAATTGTTGAGTCGTTGATTTGATTTTGAGTATTTTGAAGTTGTAATATAACAATGTAGATAAGTTTTAAATATTAATCAAAAATTTAAATTATGAAAAGAACAATTTTGTTTTTAGCTATTGTAGGTTTATTAGTTTACTCATGTGGCCCGGCAGCTGAGCGTGAGCATGTAGATGAAAAAGAGACAAAAGATGAATTGTTAACTCCTGAAGAAAGAGGCTTCCTTGACAACCTTGCCAGCCTGTGCGGTAAATCGTTTAAAGGTGAAGAGGTATACATGGAAGAAGGCCGTGAGAGCTGGGCAGATAAAAAGTTTGTCATGCATGTTACAGTTTGTGAGGAGGATCGTGTGCATATACCCTTCCACCTGGATGATGACCACTCAAGAACATGGATGTTCCTGGTTGACGAAAATGGCCTTAGGTTCAGACATGACCACAGGTATGAAGACGGTACACCGGAAGAGCAAACCCTGTATGGTGGATATGCTGACGGAAAAGGGACAGAGTTTAAGCAAAGATTCCCTGTTGACCAGTATTCAATTGAGCTTTTGGATGATCATGAGGAAATGAGACAGTGGAATGTAGTAATGGATGAAGATATGACCACTTTTTCATATCAATTGTTATATTTTGACGAAATTGTCTTTCAAGCTGATTTTGACCTTACTAACCCTATAAACGTTGAAGAATAGATAAAACAGATGAGTTTCGCATTAACTTAGAGTTTGTTTAAGAGGATGTGAAATATAGGTTGATGAGGTTGTTGAGACGTTGAGTCGTTGCTCAATTATTATAAATCAAATTATTAATTGCATTTTATAAAGATTAAATTAAGGCCAGGTGTAAAGCTGACAATTAATTGTTGAATCCGCTTTATGCCTGGCCTTTTTAATTATATTTTATCCTGCAATTGTTTTTCTTATTCCAGGGATTCGATGAATTTTACAACTTTGATCATATCCTCAGGATCGTCAAAGTCAATATCGTTTTCTCTGCAAAAGGATCTTATATCTCTACGGTGTTCAGAGAATACTCTTTGCAATTGTCTTCTGCTGTTTACATTGGTTTTATCGCCATTTTTTTCAAACACAAAATGGTTTTGATATCTGATTGTTACTTCCAGATCTTGAGCTTGCGGATTTTCAAGCCGAACTTCTTTTGAATGATATTGTGCACCTTGTTGTTGTATTGTTGTTTGCTGGATCGAAGAGGTATGATCTGTACCACCATAAGCCCCTCTTTTAACCGGCAGGGTACTAATATCAGTTTTATGTTTTATGTAAAGGTTTATTTTTCCTGAAAACAATTGTTCAAGGTAACCTTCCTCAACATCATGTACGAGAGTCTTGTCGTTAATATCTATTTTAGTAAACGGAGGTGATAACAGCAATCTATTGACTCTTCCTCTTCTAGTTTGTATATGTACTTCATCAAGCAAAAAATTGTAATTCATTTTATACTCAGCGATTTTGCCATCTTTAAAATATATTGTCCCTTCAGTTTTTTCAGGTAATAAATATTGCAATTCATCATTAGCCATTTCGGAAACATTGATTTGAGTTGAAGAAGTCCGGATAGTTTGCCGCTGAC
>PWND01000265.1 GCA_003557965.1 Bacteroidales bacterium
GATAGCCTCTTCAACAGTAAGGCACAAAACATCCCATATTGTTTTGTCATTAAATTTCACATCCAGCACTTCATCTTTAAATCTTTTTCCGTTACATGATTCACAAACGAGATTGATATCAGCCATAAACTGCATTTCAACGGTAATTTCACCTTCCCCGTCACAATCAGGGCATCGGCCGCCATCAACATTGAAAGAAAAGAAGCCAGGTTTATAAGCCCTGCTTTTTGCCAAAGCTTGGTCAGCATAAAGAGTACGGATTTCGTCGTAAGCTTTCAAATATGTAACCGGATTTGACCTTGAGGAGCGTCCAATCGGATTTTGGTCAACAAACTCAACATTCACTAATGATTCAATATCACCGGATATGGAATCAAACTTACCACTGGTTTCGCTATAATCGCCGTAAGCTTTTTTTAATGCCGGGAATAAAATATCTTTTATTAAGGTGGATTTCCCTGAGCCGCTCACCCCGGTTACAACAGTAAAAATGTTTAATGGAATTTTTATGTCAATATTTTTAAGATTATGTTGCCTTGCTCCATGAACTTTAATAAATTCTTTCCATTTTCTTCTTTTTTCCGGAATACTAATATTAAGTTTTTTGGCTAAGTATTTGCCGGTAATGCCAGTTTCATTTTTTACCAGGTTTTTAACATCTCCCTGAAAAATTATATCACCACCATTTCTTCCGGCATAAGGCCCTATATCTATTACCTGGTCGGCCTGCCGAATTATTTGCTCATCATGCTCAACAACAATAACAGTGTTCCCAATATCTCTAAGTTTCTTCAACACAGATATTAACCTAAGATTATCTCTCTGATGTAATCCAATACTTGGTTCATCAAGTATATACAGAGAGCCAACAAGACTACTACCTAAGGATGTTGCAAGATTAATACGTTGCGATTCGCCTCCTGATAATGTTGATGAAAGCCTGTTTAGTGTTAAGTAACCTAAACCTACATTTAGTAAATATTCAATACGGTTATTTATTTCCGTTAAAATCCTTTTAGAAACACTTAACTGGTAATCATCTAATTTTAAATCATTAAAAAAACTGTATAGATTTTCAATCGGCATTAAAACCAGGTCTGATATCGTTTTGGAATTTATTTTTACATAATTAGCATCTTTACGTAAGCGTGTACCTTTGCAATCATGACAAGTTGTTTTGCCCCTGTACCTGGAAAGCATAACCCTGTATTGAATTTTATATGAACCCTCTTCAAGCATGTTGAAAAAACTATTCAGGCCTTTAAAGAATTTATTGCCTTTCCACACCAGGCTCTTTTGTTCTTCTGTTAGTTCTTTAAATGGTTTATGAATTGGGAAATCAAATTTATAAGCATTATTAATAAGCCTGTCTCTCCATTTTCCCATTTTTTCACCCTTCCAGCATACAATAGCATCTTCGTATATAGAAAGATTTTTATTAGGTATAACAAGGTCTTCATCTATCCCGATTATGCTACCAAAGCCTTCACAGGTTTTACAAGCACCGTAAGGATTATTAAAAGCGAAGAAATTTACAGATGGTTTAATAAATGTAATGCCATCCATTTCAAACCTGTTAGAGAAAAAAAGCCTGTCTTTTGAATCTTTGTTTTCAACATCCACAAAGCACTCACCCTCGCCCTCATGAAAAGCCGACTGCACAGAATCAGCAAGCCTCGTTCTCAACTCATTATCCGAGTGTTTTATTTTCAAGCGGTCAATAACAATTGCAGGCGACTTTCCAATATTTACCGGCTTGCTATTAAGCACAGCATCTATTCTGGCTATCTCATTATTAACAAGAATTCTGTTAAACCCCTGTTGTAGTAAAACTTTTAGTTGGTCTTCTGTTTTTCTTCCTTTGTGAATATTAAGAGGGGCAAAAATTGTTATTGCTGAACCATCGGGCAGCTTTAAGCAACTATCAACAACGTCAGCAACAGAATGTCGTTTTACCTCATTCCCTGATACAGGGCTGTATGTTTTACCTATGCGGGCAAACAGTAATTTCAAATAATCATAAATTTCAGTAGATGTTCCAACTGTTGAGCGAGGATTCCTTGTATTAACTTTTTGTTCTATTGCAATTGCAGGTGAAATTCCTTTAATGTAATCAACATCAGGCTTATGCATTCGTCCTAAAAATTGCCTTGCATAAGAGCTAAGGCTTTCAACATATCTGCGCTGCCCCTCCGAGTATAGCGTGTCGAAAGCCAAAGAAGATTTTCCCGAACCTGACAAGCCGGTAATAACAACTAAGTTGTTTCTCTTTATAGCAACATCAATGTTTTTTAAATTATGAACTCTTGCTCCTTTTATTATTATATAATCAGAAGAATCCAGCTTATCGGGCTCTGTGTTTTCACTCATTTATTGTAGATTTAAAGTGCAAATTTATTAAAACAAAGAATATACAACCAAGCCGGTTAATAAATATAAATATTTATCAAAACAGCTCATGCATAAATATTATTGGCCAATCTCATTTTAAAAGTATTAACACATTAGTATTTATTAAGTTTATTACATAAATACTTTTATAAAAAGAATAAGCTGCTTTACAAATTATTATGAAAAAAAAGAGCCTGCATATAGAATTTTTAAAAGATTTAGAAAAAATCTTGTGACTTTTTAAAATATTTTTTATCTTTGGCATGAAATTTACTGCCAAATTACAGGCACTTGCAAAAATATTTATAACTAAATATAGGAGGACAGCATATAGAATAGAACTTTACTCTTGACCAATTAACATAAGGAGGCCATTATTATGAATGACCAGATTATAACTGATCAGGAGTTAGTTCACCGTTATATTGCAGGTGACCACTCATCATTAGAAAAGCTAATCAACAGGCATCAAAGGAAAATTTTTTCCTACATTTTAATTATTGTAAAAGACAAGCATCTTGCAGAAGATCTGTTTCAAGACACATTTATTAAAGTAATAAATACTTTAAGAGCAGGTGCCTACAATGAAGAAGGTAAGTTTCTTCCATGGGTTATGCGTATTGCTCACAATCTTGTAATAGACTACTTTAGAAAGTCTAAGCGCATGCAGTATGTTGATAAGCAAGAAGATTATGACATTTTCGAAACGCTCAACATGTTTGAGGATAATGTTGAAGACAGGCTAATTACAGACCAGATCCATTCTGATGTAAAAAGCTTAATCAAGTACTTGCCTAAAGAGCAAAAAGAAGTACTGATAATGAGGCATTACCTTAATCAAAGCTTTAAGGAAATAGCTGATCAGACAAAAGTGAGCATCAACACTGAACTTGGCAGAATGAGGTACGCTTTAATAAACCTACGAAAACTTGCTGAAGATAAGTCGGTAATACTTACCAAATAGTGTTTTAACATTATATCATACTTCAAGAAGCCAATATTGCAGGTTTTTCTATTATATTTGCTGTACTATTAAAGCTGTGTGCAGATAGTACGAAATGTAATATTGGTATATTAATAATCTGATAGCTAATGCAGGTTTACGAGCACTTTTCCCTTAAGCAGTATAACACATTTGGCATAGATGCTTACGCTGATAAATTTATTGAAATTACATCCAATGAAGATATTCTGCAATTAATAAATTCCGACTTTTTTCAAACCTGCAATTATTTTATTTTGGGAGGAGGAAGTAATGTTTTATTTACTAATGATTTTAACGGAAGTGTTATAAAGCTGTCAAATAAGGGTATTGAAGTGATTGATGAGGATAGCAATTATGTATATATTGAAGCGCAGGCAGGCGAAGATTGGGATGAGTTTGTAAATTACTGCACAATGAATAACTGGGCCGGACTAGAAAATTTATCACTAATTCCCGGGCAGGTTGGAGCATCTCCAATACAAAATATTGGGGCATACGGAACAGAGTTAAAAGATGTATTTCATTCACTATCGGCTTACGATATCTTTACAAAAGAAAAAAGAAGCTTTTCATTAAACGAATGCGATTTTGGCTACCGGAGCAGTATTTTTAAAAATAAGTGGAAAAAAAGGTTTATTATTAGCTCAGTAACTTTCAGGCTGTCAAAAAATATTTTCAATATTAATAAAAAGTACGGAAGTATTGAAAGTGAAATTTCAAACAGATGCATAGAAAAACCAACCATTAAAGATATCCGGGAAATTATATGTCAAATCAGGGCAGCGAAGCTTCCTGACATTAATACCACAGGAAGTGCAGGAAGTTTTTTTAAAAATCCTGTTGTAAGTTTGGAAAAGTATAACTTGCTGAAGCAAAAGCATCCAGAACTTGTGGCATATAAGGAAAGTGATAATCAATATAAAATTGCAGCCGGATGGTTAATTGACAAAGCAGGTTGGAAAGGTTACAAGGAAGGCGATGCAGGAGTTTACCCAAAGCAGGCATTAGTTTTGGTAAATTATGGAAATGCCGGTGGCATAGATATCCTGCACTTAAGTAAGAAAATTGAAAAATCTATTTTTAAAGAATTCGAAATAAAGTTAGAAACGGAAGTAAATATTATTTAAGCAGAAATTATAAATACGTCGAATATTATAATTATATGTTTTTTACTTTTGCAAGTAATTCAAAGTTGATTAAGTTAAATTATTATTTATGAGAAAATTTGAAAAACCTATTGGAGTAGTAATTGTACTGTTAGTGTTATATAGCTTATTTTTTGGATTTGAAATAAACCTATACGTTACATTAAGAATAGGCTTGATAGTTGTATGCATATTCTATTTGTGGTTTGGATTCTTCTTGTTTAACCGTATCAATTTTGAAGATTTATTAAAAAAAGAAGTTATCAGGAAACTAAATGTATTTAAAGTAAGTGCAGGAATTACAATGGGAGTTGTTTATTCTTTTTGCACATTAGCAATTATGTTTAGTATATACTTCTACGCCGGAATGAATACCCTTTTAGGCATAGCAATAATTGCACTAATATCAGCTACTGCATTAATTGGCATATATAACACATTAAACATGCCGATGCAAAAGTTTTATAATCAGTTTTACCGAAGGTCTCTGGTTATAGGAGTTTTTCTTCTTTTTATTTGGTTTTTCCCTGTTGAAAAGAGATTGAGTGCATTATACAAAAACTATCCTGAGTTTATTGAAGCATATACTAACTATCAGGAAAACCCCGATGATAAAAAGGCAGAGCAAAAACTAAGAGAAGCAAGAAACCTGTTTAAGTAATCATTTTATATTTAAGCTGCTGGTAATGCTATCTATGTGGGATTCAAGTTTACTATTCAGCATAATATAATCATTAGCAGATTCAAGCTTATCCATTACACCAAAATAAAACTTAATTTTTGGTTCTGTACCACTTGGCCGCATGGTTATCTTGCTCCCATCTTCAAGAAATATCTGGATAACATTTGATACAGGAAGCTCGATTTTTGATTCTGATTTTGAAACCAGGTTTTTCTCAACTGATAATTTATAATCCTTAATTAAAACAACTTTTGAATTATTTATTTGCAATGGAGGGTTTTCCCTGTATTCATTCATCATACCCTGAATTTCTTCAAGGCCTTCTTTACCTTTTTTCGTTATTGAAATAAGCTTTTCTTTATAAAGACCAAATTTTACATAAATATCAATTAACAATTCGTACAAAGATTTATTATTTTCTTTTGCCCATGCAGCAGCTTCTGCAATAAAGCAACATGAAATAACAGCATCTTTATCCCTTGCCAGGTCACCAATAAGATAACCATAACTTTCTTCACCACCGGCAATAAACTGTTTCTTGTCCTCAAGATTACGAATGATTTCTGCTATATATTTAAAGCCTGTGAGTACATCGAAGCATTCTACATTATAATACTTTGCAATTTCACATAGTATTTCAGATGTAACAATTGTTTTTACAATATACTCCTTGCCTTTAATGTTATTATTAGCTTTCCATTGCTCGAGAATATAATAAATAATTATTGCTGCGGTTTGATTACCGTTTAAAGTCACAAATTCATTATTCAAATCTTTTACAGCAATTCCTACCCTGTCGCCATCAGGGTCAGTAGCCATTACTATATCAGCATCTTTTTCATTTGCTTTATCAAGAGCCATTTTTAATGCGGCTTCTTCTTCCGGGTTGGGATAAGTAACTGTTGGGAAGTTACCATCTGTAACATCTTGCTCAGGAACATTAATTACGTTTTTAAAACCAAAACTATTCAATGCCATTGGCCCAAGCTTGTAAGTTGTGCCATGTATAGGAGAAAAAACTATTTTTATATCACTGTGTTTTTTTATGATTTCCGGAGATAGTGATAAAGAAGCAATATCAATAAGATATTGATCTATTATTTCTTCAGGAATGATTTTTATATTTTCGCTGATCTTGTTAAACTTAACTTCATTAATATTCTTTATACTTTTCACTTCTTCAATAACTTGCTTATCCTGTGGAGATATTAATTGTCCACCATCTTCGCCATATACTTTATAACCATTGTATTCTTTTGGGTTATGCGAAGCTGTAATAACAATTCCCCCCTGGCATTTAAGCCTTCTCACGGCATAAGATAATAAAGGCGTGGGTTGAAGTTCGTTAAATATGTATGTTTCAATATTATTTGCTGATAATACTTCTGCTGCAATTTGTGTAAAAAACTTACTATTATTTCTGCAATCGTATGCTATTGCAACCTTTATTTTTCCTTTACCAACGTTGTTTTTATTTAAAAAATTAGCAAACCCCTGTGTTGCCATGCCAACAGTGTATTTATTCATCCTGTTAGTTCCAACACCCATAATACCTCTTAACCCCCCGGTACCAAACTCAAGGTCTTTATAAAAAGCTTCGGTAAGTTCTTTTGGGTTGTTGCTTAAAAGCTGTTTAACTTCGTTTTTTGTTTCCTTATCAAAGTCACCTTCAAGCCAGGTATTAGCTTTTTTAATAATAGCAGGGTCTAAATTTTTCATACATAATTAATTTAATATTAGAAAAAGATATAATGATTCTATTATAAAATTGAATAAAACTATGGCATCTATACTGATGTAAAAAATAATAAAGGTAATTCTCTTAAGGCCTTGTTCTTTCCATTAGCCTTTCAGCTTCAAGGTTTCCAAGATTATATGCCCTTGTGGCATATTCATGAGCAAGGTTAGTTTGCCGTAATTCAGAGTATGCCCTGGCTACATTTAAATACATTTTTGCCCACTCCTCATCAGTAAGCCGATGGTCATATTTTTCTATTAAGTTTATTGCGCTCAGGTAGTCGTTAACTTCTCTTCTGTACTCTCTAATGCTATGATGAGCTACAGCTCTTCCAAGAAACCCATCCCAGTTCTGGTCATCATACCTTATAGCTAAAGTGTAATCATCAATTGCAGAATGAAAAGCGGATCTGCGTCTTGATTGCATTTTAACAAAAGCCCTGTTAATAAGTATTTTCGCTTTTTCCTTTTCTAGCTCAGCCCTCTCCTGGGATCGCCGTGGAGAGTTCTCTATAGCCCTGTCTGTAATTCTTAAAGCATTAGTATAGTCATTTAAAAGTGCAGCATAATTTCTATCACGGCTTCTTTCTATTTGCTCTTCTAATGTAAGCCTTACTGAGCCCCTAAACTTATATGCCTCAATATTTCTGTCATTATACTCAATGGCTTCATTTAAAAGAGTTAATGCCTGCTCATAGTTGCCTTGTTCAATCTCTCTTTCTGCCTGCCTTGTAAGCTGTAGTGAACGGATAACGTTCCTGTTTCTTTCATCTTTTCTGATGGCAATTTTATGAAGCATTTCTCTTCCCTTGTCAAAGTTTTCTATAGCTTCTTTATAGTCGCTATTTTCCATTCTAATTAAGCCTTCATTCATCAAGTTTCTTACTATTGTGGTATCCTCCTGTGCATTCAATAATGCAGGCGTAATTACAAGTACTAAACAAGCAAAAAATGTTTTCAGGGTCGGTCTTTTTATGAGTATTGTTTTTCTGAACATGTTGAATGTATCTGTTTTTGTGTTTCTATTATTAGTTACTGGCAATTTCCTCTTAAAATCCTTCTTTGCCGGCATTGGTAATTATATTTTATAAAATAATAGCAATATATTATCATTTTATACAACTTGCAAAAATAACTAATATTGTACATATTTTTTAACAAGCAATGGGTTTTTTTTAAAGAAATTACCATAAATACACGCAACCGCCTATGCTGTTAGCATTGCTGCCAGTAACAGACGATATAGTATTTTCCAGCCCAATAATACGTCTTAGCCCTAAAAATGCAAATATCAATGCCTCTTTGTATTCTATTATACTTTTTGAAGGGATAGTAACTTCTTTGCTAATATGCTTTTTTAAAAGCTTTACAAGGTACTTATTGTATGCGCCACCGCCTGTAACAAGAATTTTATTGCCTTTTTCGTTTTCAACAACATTATGTATTTGCATTACAACATGGTGGTAATATGTATTTAAAACATCATTAATGCTTTTGTCAGAATTATCCAAAACAGGCCACATATTGCATTTTACCCATTCTTCTCCAAGGCTTTTCGGGCCTGACTCTTTGTAAAATGAAATTGAATTTAGCTTATCAAGTAGCTGCATGTTAAGTTTACCTTTTGATGCAATGTAGCCATCCGGGTCGCAACTCAAATATTTTGAATCTATATTATTGCAAAAGAAGTCAGATACTGGAATTTTAGCCTCTGTAATGAGTTTATTAATAACAAAGTTTACAGGGCAAATATCAAATGCCAGGAGTTTATTGTTTTTTCTAAAAGAAATATTAGCAAAACCTCCTAAATTTATGCAAAAATCATAATCACTAAAAAGCAGTTGATCGCCTATAGGAACTAAGGGTGCTCCCTGTCCGCCAAGTGCAACATCTAATGATCTAAAGTCTGCAACTACAGTTTTTTTCACTTCTGCAGCAATAGCAGCAGGGCTTCCAATTTGAAATGTGTATTTTTTTTCAGGCTGATGAAAAACTGTATGGCCATGGCTGGCTATAAATTCCGGCTTGCAGTTATTATGCTTTTCAATAAATAAACTTACCTGTTGTCCTATATACTTTCCATACTCATTATGTAGTTCTACTAGATCTTTGCCTGGAAGCTGAGGTGCTTGCCTAAGTTGATCTTTCATAGAATCATTATAGGAAATAGTTTCTGAATTAATGATTTTATAGCTCCACTTATCATCATTAGAATTAAAACTGCAATATGCTATATCCAAGCCATCTAATGATGTACCCGACATTAAACCTATTGCTTTATATGACTTCATAATTGATTACAAGCTATTTATGAGTTTTTCCAACTTTATTCCCCTTGAACCCTTAACTAAAACAGTATGCTTTTTGATTGGATGTTCCTGTAGCCAATCTTTTGCTGAATCTGTATCCTCAAAAAACAAATACTCATTATAATCTTCTTTCAGAGAAAAGAACTCTTTACCTATCAAAATTACAATATTAAATTGTCTGTCTGCAATCCAGTTCAATATGTTCTTGTGTTCCTTATAGGAATAAGTGCCCATTTCCAGCATGTCTCCCAAAATTAAAGCTTTGGGTTCTTGGCCAAAGTCTATGAAGCTTTCAAGTGATTGCATCATACTTGTTGGATTCGCATTATAGGCATCCATAAAAATCAAATTATTCCCGTTATTAATTATTTGTGAACGGCTATTATCAGGAATATACTCTCTTATCGCGTCTTTAATTTTTTCAATTGGAACATCAAAATACAATCCTACGGTAATAGCAGATAGTATATTTTCGAAATTATACTTTCCAGTAAGCCTGGTTTCAAATACTTCCTCAAAGTTTTCCTTGCCAAAAGTATCTTTAAAGTTTGTTTTAATACTGATTGTCAAAAACTTATTGTTTTGTGATATATCTCCTTGAACAACATTTTTATCTGAGCTGCCATAAGTAATCACTTTAGAATAGTTTTTGCTTACCTTTTGAAGAATTTCATTTTCGCCTCTTTGAAATATTACACCATTGCTTTTCATTACATGGGAGTATAATGCGGCTTTCTCTGTTATAATTGCATCAAGGCTTTTAAATCCTTCAAGGTGTGCTTTGCCGATATTTGTAATTATTCCATGTGTTGGTTTAACAATTTCGCACAACATATCAATTTCTCCTGGCTGATTTGTCCCAATTTCTATTACAGCCATATTATGGTTGTTCTTTAGGTTAAGAATGGTTAATGGAGCTCCAATGTGGTTATTTAGGTTTCCCTTGGTTGCCAACACATCATACTTCTTTCCCAAAACACAGCTAATAAGTTCTTTAGTAGTGGTTTTTCCATTTGACCCTGTAATAGTAACAAAAGGAATTTTAAACTGCTGCCTGTATTTTCCTGATAGCTTATGCAAAAAGCTCAAAACATTGTCAACCTTAATAAACTTTTCATTTTGCCAGAGTTCATTACTATCAACTACTGCGAAGTCACAACCTTTTTCAACAGCTTGTGTTGCGAAGTTATTCCCGTCAAAACTTTCACCTTTTAGCGCAAAAAATATTTGGCCCTTTTTAGCAGATCTGCTATCAATGCAAATTTTTTTACCCTCATTAATTAGTTTTAGAACAAAGTTTAAGCTATCAATCACTAATTTTAGTTTTTGTTATATCAAAAAAAAATAAAAGTAAGCAAAAGTGGGAAAAAAAACCCATTTGCAAGCAAATGGGTTTTCGAAAAATTATATTAAATATCTAATAATTAATAACCTCCAACAGCCGAGCCAACTCTATTCATAGCACAACGGAAACCAATATCGTTAGTTGATTCGTTTTCATCAAGGAATCTTCTGGTTCCGGGCACAATCCAATATGCACGGTCTCTCCAGCTACCACCTTTATATACTCTTGCCTGGTCACTAATTAATGAAGTAACGCCATATTCATACATAAGCGATTCCGGCTGATCAGCTTTTGTGTCATCCCAGAAATATATACTTGATGCATGATCACCATCTCTGTAGCTGATATTATCAGCTTGTCTGTAGTTGCGGCGGGTAAGGTTTTCTTCAAGGGTAACATCTCTCCAAATAAGACGTCCTAAGCTGTCTTTTGGAAGTACTTCGCCGTCTTCATCAAGTTCGAGAGTACGGAAAACGTTTCCTCTGAAAGGCCTGAACTCGGCTACATCTTCGTGAGATATAGGCCTGTAAACATCTTTTACCCATTCGCTAACATTTCCAGCCATATTATAAAGGCCATAATCATTTGGCCAGTATGCATAAACAGGTGCGGTAATATCAGCAGCATCATTAAGGTTTCCTGAAACACCCATCATGTCACCACGTCCACGCTGTATGTTTGCCATAAAGTTACCCATTGATCTGCTTTCTGAGCTTCTTATATTGTGTCCATCCCACGGGTACATTCTACGTTCAATTACTCTTTCGTAAACTGTATTTCCAATTAAACCCAGGGCTGCAAATTCCCATTCTGCTTCAGTAGGCAACCTATATGCAGGCAGCAGCATACCATCTTCCCTGCGAACTCTTCTTTCGCCGGTTCCCCTTGGGTCAAGGTCAGGTAGATTTTGTATTACCAGACCTTCGTATTGCCCGGCTAAATAAGCTTCTGTATTGAAGTTACGAGCTTCTACCTGGTCAGGGTCCCAATCAAGAACACCTTCACGGATTAGAATCATTTCGTTAACCCTGTCGGTTCTCCATGAAGCATATTCTCTGGCTTGCCTCCAGCTAACACCAACTACCGGATGATCCCGATATGCAGGATGCCTAAGGTAATCGTAGATATATGGTTCATTATAGGCCAGCCTGTCTCTCCAAACGAGCGTATCAGGTAAAGCATTTTCAAGTACTTCAGGATAAGTACCACCGAAAACCCTGCCTACCCAGTATAGATATTCTACGTAGTCAAGATTTCTGACTTCTGTTTCATCCATATAGAATGAAGCAACAGTTACACGTCTTGGTATGTTATTCCAATCAAACATAACATCCTGTTCGGTACGTCCCATAACAAATGTACCACCTTCAATAAAAACAAGCCCGGGGCCTGTTTCCTGGCCAACATAAGGCCTTACTTCAAAGCCACCTGTTTGAGGGTCATTATAAAACCACCCTGTAGTAGGCGATGATTCTCTTTGACATGATGTTGTTGATGCTAAAAGTATAGCAAAAAGAAAAACAAAAATCAAACTAAAATTTCTTGGCTTCCTGTTCATAATAGTATTTTTTTGGTGAACGTTTACAAAAGTAACTAAAAAGTTGGACAATTTAGTATTCTATGTCTAGTTTTTTTTCTTGAACAATCAAATTTAAGTGAAACACTGATTTCATGCACTCCCGTAGTTATACCATAAAGTCCTGATAATGAGTAATCATAACTATAACCTATACGATATGTATCATTATTCACACCTAAAAGAAAAATTAAATAAAAGTTGTCTTTTAAATCATACCTCAACCAACTACCTAATGTCATAAACCAGTAATCGAAATATGCTCCTGCATTTAATCTGTGAAAATTGCCTTGATTTTGATAAATTATATTAGGAGCAATTGTTAAACCCTGCATATCCTGTGTAAAAGCCGGCTGTCCAAATCTTGGATATATGTTATATCCAAGATGTGCTGTAAACTTCATTGGCAGTCTTTGAACATCATAAAAGCCCATATCTGGCATTGATAAATGATATGCCGATATCCCGGCATATAAATCATCAGAGAATACCAGGAAACCGGCAGCAAAATCAACATTATGCCTCATATCATATTCAGGCAGTGTTTCTCCTGTTGGAGAAATACCATTTCCAAAAGGGTCATACTGGTCGGGAAAAATAAAATCGCCGCCCCAGTTTAACTCTTTTCTGAAATAGCCTGCTTTTACTCCTAAACTTGCTGAATAATTACGTGATAAATCAAAGTGATACGAATAAATTCCACTGATTGAGTATGTAGCCAGCAACCCTCCTTCTCTGTCGGCATAAGCTATAACGCCTAAACCACCGGATAATGCAGGCACATCAGCATCATAAGATACGCTGTATGTGGAAAAAGTGCCAAACGTTGGCCATGGATGATTTCTGTAACTCATACTCAGCTTTTTACATTGAGTACCTGCAAATGCAGGATTTAAGTATAATGTATTTGCATAAAACTGTGAAAAAATTGCATCTTGCCCAACAGATATCGCCGGAAGCAACAGCATTATGCATAAAAATTTTGTTTTTAATATCTTTATAATATTGTCTGTTATAATTTGCAATCTATTAATATTTAACGTTAACATAAAATTTTAGTTTCATAATAAGCAAACAAAAACGCTATAAATTGTGTTAATACATTTGTTTATTATATCATTTACGAAAATATACTTTTTTTGACAAAACTTAATAAAAACTGTTACTTTTTTTTATGTTAAAATATTTCTTTGTTTTTTTGCGTTTGTAATTTTATTGATTAATGTTTAGAATAAAAATATACTCAATTATAATTCCTTAAATACTAGCATGCATTTTATATTTAAATATCAATATTTCAGGTTATTATTTTTCTTTATTGCTTTTTTGACTATATTAAGCAAAAACTCCTACTCAATAAAGAGTGATACGGTTTTTGTAACTCTGGAATGGCAAGGAGTAAAAAGCTATGCTTTTAATGAAAATGAAAAGATTCGCTATATTAGTTTCAGGGGTTCTGTTTATAATGATGACTTCACCGGCATAGAGGCCTACCACCATAAGCTACCGATTGAGTTACCTCATTTTAAACCGAAAATAAACCTAATACCGTTAGAAACTATTGATGTATCAGAAGATGTTAACGCCTTTCTTTCTGATAATAATTTTGAGAAAAAAGACTTTTTTGAAAGAACAAAAGTGGGGAGTTCGCGAAAGGATTATTTTCTTGAGTATTTTTTAACACCAATAAGATATAATGTTGAAAAAGGCACATTTGAAAAGCTTGTTTCCTTCAAGCTGGCTTATGAATACCATTTTGATGAAGGTTTAAAATACGGCACAATTCATGAGTATGCTGACAATTCGGTACTATCCGGGGGTGATTGGTATAAATTGTGCCTGGAAGAAACCGGTATTTATAAACTTGATTATAATCACCTGGTTGAATTAGGAATAAATCCGGAACAAGTTCAAAAATCATCAATTGCAATATATGGGAATGGTGGTGCAATGTTACCTGAGTCTAATTCAGAACCCCGTCCTGACGACCTGATAGAGAATGCGGTTTACATTTCGGGAGGCAGCGGCAACTTTGGGCAAAACGATTATATCCTGTTTTACGGACAATCGCCTCATCAGTGGAGTTTTAACAGTGATGATGAATTGTTTTATCATCAGGTGCATTTGTATTCTGATGAAACTTGCTATTTTTTAACAACTACAGCATCAAACGGAAAAAGAATAGGAACAAGGCAGTCATTAAATGAGTCTCCATCACATAATATTTCAAGCTTTCAGGATTATACCTACCACCAGAGAGACCTTCATAATTTAATTGAAAGCGGGCGTATATGGTTTGGTGAAGTATTTGATGTTACCTTAAGCCGCGAATTCAACTTTAGCCTTCCTAATTTAATACAAACAGAAAGTGCATATATTAATGTTAATGTAGCTGCAAGATCAGGCGTTCAAAGTAGTTTCTCGGTGAAATCCGGGAATTATGAAACCAGTATCAGTATCCCATCAATTAACCCATCTGCAACCGGTTCAGCATATTATGCAAGAAATAAGTCAAAAATAATGGAAATTACACCAGGATTAAGCAACAACATTAATGTTGAACTTGTATATAATCGCACTGTATCCGGCAGCAGGGGTTGGTTAAACTATATTGCTATAAATGCAACAAGAGAACTGCAATTTACCTCTCCACAAATGGCTTTTCGTAATGTTCATAATATTGGCAGTAACAATATTTCAGAATACACTATATCTAATGCCAATAACCAACTGGTTATTTGGGATATAACAGATCAGTACAACATAGTTAACCAAAGTTATAACTTGTCAGGCAATAATGCAACATTTACTGTTGATACTGATGAACTTAAAGAGTTTATTGCATTTGACGGTTCTTCATACATGTCCCCAAGCCTAAGAGGACAAATCGAAAATCAAAATCTTCATGCGATTTCTGATGTGGATATGATTATAGTATGTCATGAAAAATTCTATGATGAAGCAATAAGGTTGGCAGAGTTCAGGCTTGAAAATGATGGTATAGTTTCAAGGGTTGTTACAACTCAGCAAGTTTATAATGAGTTTTCATCAGGCATACAAGACATTTCAGCAATTAGAAATTTCATGAAAATGTTTTATGACAGAGCAGTTGGGAATAATTATCCAAAATATCTGTTGCTTTTTGGAAATGGAACTTATGACAACAAGGATATATTAGGATATGGAGGCAATTATATCCCTACTTTTCAAACTAAAGAATCACTTCATACAGGAGGTTCCTGGATAACTGATGATTACTTTGGGATACTGGGAGATCACGAGGGAGAGGGCGCCCAGGGATGGCTTGATGTTGGAATTGGTAGATTTCCCGTTAGAAGTGCTGATCAGGCAGAAGCAACAGTAAATAAAATAATCAGGTATGACAAAAGAATTGATGGATGGGAGCCCGGTAGTGATGATTTAGATTGGGTGGGAAAAGTTTCCAACTATGCTGACTGGCGCAATATGATTACATTAATTGCTGATGATCAGGACAATAACATTCATTTTAATGATTCTGAAACTTTATCACAAATATTAGAGAGTGACTTCCCTGTATATAATGTTGAAAAAATATACCTGGATGCTTATGAACAAATTACAATGGCAGGTGGCTCCAGGTATCCTGAAGTTAATAAAGCTATTAACAGCAGGGTAAACCAGGGTGCTTTGCTAATTAACTATATAGGCCACGGAGGGAGGCTTGGCCTTGCACATGAAAGAGTTGTAACTTTTGACGACATTAACACATGGAATAATTATTATAATATGCCTGTGTTCCTGACTGCCACGTGCGAGTTCAGTGCTTTCGATATAGCTTCTCCCGGTGATTTATCTGCCGGAGTAAGAATATTTTTAAGAAATAATGGTGGTGCAATTGCTTTGTTTACATCAACAAGATTGGCCTGGTCAGGATCAAACCTTGTGCTAAATGAACGTTTTTTCAATAATGCATTTAAGCCTATGGAAAATGGAGAAATGCCTCGTTTAGGTGATCTCATCAGGCTTTCAAAAACCGATAATGACAGAGTTAAAAATTTTGTGCTGCTCGGCGACCCTTCCATGAGAATGGCTTATCCTGAATTCAACGTAGTTACTGAATCAGTGCCTGATACTATTCGGGCTTTTGAAAAAGTCGAAATATCAGGATATATTACTGACAATAATGGCAACCCCGTTAATAATTATAATGGTGTTATTTATCCTAAAGTATTTGATAAGAAAAAAGAATTTACAACTTTAGGTAATGACCCCGACAGCTCCCCTGCAACTTTTGCAATGCAAAACTCATTGATATACAGGGGCAAAGCCAGTGTAAATAATGGGCATTTCAGTTTTTCTTTTATCGTACCTAAAGATATCAATTACTTATACGGAAAAGGCAAACTCAGCTATTATGCTGATAATGGATTAGTTGATGCCAGCGGATTTTATAATGAATTTACCATTGGCGGAACTGCTGAAAATTACACTCCTGATTATACTGGCCCCGAAATCAGGCTTTTCATAAATGACACTACTTTTGTCAGTGGGGATGAAACTCACGAAAACCCATTGCTAATAGGATTTCTCTATGATGAAAGTGGAATTAACCTGACAGGAAATATTGGGCATGACCTAGTAGCATTTTTAAATGTCGATCGTGCAAATTCATACGTATTGAATAATTATTATGAAGCCGACCTTGACACTTATAAAAGTGGAAAGTTTGCATACCCTTTTAATAATATTCCTGTTGGCAGACATACAATTTCAGTGAGAGCATGGGATACTTTTAATAATTATTCCGAAGAATCAATTGATTTTATTGTAACTGATGCACCTGAAATGGCTTTGTACGATATTATCAATTATCCAAACCCATTTACAAGTAATACCTTTTTTAAATTCAGGCATAATATACAGTCAGAAGAGCTAAAAGTAACTATTAACATTTATAATATTAAAGGACAGTTGGTTAAAAAATTTGAAAGGGAAATTCTTTCATTTTATGATGAATCTCCACCTATTGAGTGGGATGGAAGAGACATGAATGGAAGGCCAATTAATTCAGGCATGTATGTTTACAGAATTAACGTTGAAACACAAGATGGAATAACTATTTCAGGTTCCAGTACAATGGTTGTTGTCAGGTGAAATGAATTATAGTATTATAAATAACATGGTGTTAATAATTACTTCTTTTTTAAATTAATTAAACTGAAAAACAACAATAAACAATATGGTACTTTTTTTATCGTTATATTTGCGCCTGATTTTAAGTTTTAAGTAAAAACAATAATTTTGCACAAGTTTTGAAGTTGCTCAATTTCAATTAACTAAACTGAAGAATTCCTAAACAACAAATAAAAATGAATTTTAAAATATTTAAAAGTTTATTATTAATTGTCATTACATTAATGATTAATATGCCATTGCTTTATTCAGAAAATGACAATGGTAGCAGTTCAGACAAAGTAAATACAGTAACCACAGCTGTTCCTTTTTTAATGATTACCCCTGATGCCAGGGCCGGTGGTATGGGTGATGCAGGAGTTTCTTCATTGCCTGATGTTTTTTCTATGCACTGGAATCCGGCTAAGTATGTTTTTATGGAATCGCAGTTTGGTGCTGCTTTAAGCTATACTCCCTGGTTAAGAAACATTATTGATGATATAAACCTGGCCTATCTTACAGGTTACAAAAGACTTGACCGGCACCAGGTA
>PWND01000111.1 GCA_003557965.1 Bacteroidales bacterium
ACAACTTATAGAAGAATTACCTGAATCACCAAGAGAGTGGAGAAATAAAACGGAACAAATAAATGAATTACTAAAAGTTTGGAAAACAATAGGCTACGCACCTAAAAAAGTTAATAATGAGGTTTGGGAACGCTTTATTTCTACAATAGATAAGTTTTATAAAAGTAAAAAGGCCTTCTTTAAGCAGTTTAAAGAACAACTTAATGAAAACTATAACCAAAAAATTAATCTTTGTATTCAGGCGGAAGCAATTAAAGATAGCGAAGACTGGAAACGTACAACTGATGAATTGATTTCCCTGCAGCAAGAATGGAAAACAATAGGCCCTGTTCCCGGTAAGCATTCCGAAAAAATCTGGAAAAGATTCAGAGAAGCATGCGACCACTTCTTTAACAGAAAATCAGAGTATTTTGCTAATAAAGGAGAAAAACAAGCTGAAAACCTGAAAAAGAAACAAGAGTTAATTGAAAAAATTAAAGCTTTTGATTACTCAAATGATAATAGTAAAAACCTGAAAGTTTTAAATGAGTTCCAAAGACAGTGGATGGATATAGGCCATGTTCCTATTAAGAACAAGGATAAAATTCATAAAGAGTTTAGAAAAGCAATAAATGACCAGTTAGAAAAATTAAAAATTAGCCAGAAAGCACAAAAGACATTCTCATTTAAATCAAAGCTTGAAAATATTAAGGATAACCCTAATGCTGACAATATCATCAATAAAGAAAGGGCTTTTCTCTTAAGTAAAATTAACGGCTTGCAAAATGATATTAAAGTTTGGGAAAATAATATTGGCTTTTTTGCCTCATCAAAAAAAGCGGATGTATTAAAGTCGGAATTTGAGCAAAAAATTAAAAAAGCAAAGGAAGATATACAAGTTTTTGAGGAAAAACTAAAGATTATTCAACAGTCATAAAATAATATTTTTATTATTTCATCTGTGTAAATTAGTGTTATCAAATTGAATATTAGTATTATGCGTATTCATGCATTCAATTTAAGGTGCTATTATCCCGATGGAACCCTCATGTTTACACATGCACTTTTTTATATGTTTAGTAGATGAGGGTTTCTTCTGAATAAATTTTATTGTTATGCATAAATGCAGTATTTAATGGCAATATATTGCAGGTTTTTACATAATAATATGTAACCTAAGCTATTTAACTAAATTTCAAAAACATGAAAAAAGTCGTCACTTTAATAGTATTTGTTTTGCTGATAAATTATTCGGCTAAAGCAATTTTTAGTTATGGCCTTACAGGCGGTGTTAATTTTTGCTCCCTGGGTGATGTAGAAGTTAATTTTGGAGATTATAAGCTTTTTGGGGAACCTGATAACTATTTTGGATTTCACCTGGGAGCAACTAGCAAAATTCAGCTAAACTCTTTGTTTATTCAACCTGACTTGCTGTTTTCGTCAGTAGGGTCTTTTTTAAGGCTTGAAGAAGTATTGGATGAACCCGACTTTGACAGAAGAGAGTATTTTAGTGCTAAGTTTTATAAAATTGATGTTCCGGTTATGTTAGGGTATCAGTTTGGGCCTATAAGAGTATTTGCCGGGCCATCCTATAGCCTTACTTTTGGAAAAACTAATGACTATAATGAAGGTACCCTGGAGGTGCCTTTTGAGCAAAGTGTTAATACTTCAAGCCTGGGGTATCAGTTTGGTGCCGGCTTAGGATTAGGAAACCTGATTCTTGACATAAAGTATGAAGGTGGAATAACAGACTTTGGAAATACTGTTACTATTGGTGATATTACGAAAAGTTTTGAAACAAGGCCAAGACAAGTTATACTTAGTATTGGGCTGTTGTTGTTTTAATACCATAAAACTCACTACTTAAAACGTATTGCCTTTACCGGTGAAATTTTTGATACAATAAATGAAGGCAATAATAGCATTATAAAACAAATTGCAAAGGTTCCTGCATTTAATAATGCAATGTGTAAGATATATATATTAACAGGAACAGTAGAAACAAAATATGACTCCTGCGATAATACAACAATACCAAAGTGATGTTGTATTAAGCAAACTCCTATTCCGATTATATTTCCTATAATAAGGCCCTTGATTATTAGAAATGATGCATTTATCAGGAATATCCTGATAACAAAGTTATTATTTGCACCTAAGGCTTTTAGTATTCCAATCATGTTAGTTTTTTCCAGTACAGAGATTAATAAACAGCTTATCATGTTTATCGAGGCAACAACTATCATTAAGACTAAAATAACGTACACGTTCATATCAAGCAAATTTAACCAGTCAAAAATTTGCGGATATAATTCTGTAATAGTTCGTGCATAAAGCTCAAAGCCAATATTATCCAAAACCAATTCCTGCATTTCTCTAAGCCTTGAAAAGTCATCAATTAAAACTTCAAAGCCTCCTACATGGGTATAATCCCATTGATTTATTCTTTGTATATGCTTGATATCACCCAAAACAAATATTTTATCCAGCTCCTCCAGCCCTGTTTCATATATTCCTGAAATTTCAAACCTTCTCACATTTCTCATATCTTCCTGTATATAATACAAAAACAAAGGATCATCAACAGATAACATCAATTTTTGGGCGATATATCTGCTTATCAATATTTCGTTAGAATATGCTGTATCTGTTATTGTCGGTAGGTTACCTTCGTCCAAATATCTGCGGAAATAACTCCAGTCAAAATCAGTAGATACTCCCTTCATAACTACTCCATGAATCTCATCATCGGTTTTTATTATTCCTGGTTGTTTGGCGTAAACCTGGATATGCTTAATTCCTTCTTTTTCTTTTAAAGACGGGTAAAAGTTTTGATCAGTACTGATTGGTTCATTGCCAATGTTTACGGTATAGTCGTAGCGTGATATTTGAATATGTGATCCAAATCCTATAGTTTTTTCCCTGATTTCCTGTTGAAAACCGGTAACTATTGCCACTGCTACTATCATTACAGCCAAACTTAATGATATGCTTAGAATTGATATGGTTTTTACAAGGCCTGTAAATGCAGTTCCTTTTTTAGATGAACTTGTACGTTTAGCTATAAAATAAGGTATATTCAATTTTGTTTTTTAGTACAAATTTAATATTTTGGAGGTTTGAAAGAGTATTTATTATACATTTTAAAAAACTTTAAATCAGAAAAACAGAAAATGTCAAAAATTCATTTAATTTTCGATTGGGGCGACACTTTAATGGTTGATGATAAAGGCCAGCCCGGGCCAATGGCTTATTGGCCAAATGTTGAATGGGTGAAAGGTGCCAGGGATGCTTTGGAAAACCTGTATAAAAAATTTCCTATTTACATTGCTTCAAACTCAGGGTTCTCTGATACAGCTTTATTGAAAAAGGCGTTCGATAGAGTAGATGGTGAACATTTCTTTACTAAAATATTTGCAAGTAAAGATATTGGCTTCGAAAAACCTGATAGCAGATTTTTTCAATTTATTATTGATGACTTGAAAATAAAACCTTCTTCTGCAATTATGATCGGCAATGATTATATAAAAGATATTTGTGGTGGAAAAATTGCAGGAATGAAAACGGTTTTTTTATCTGACAGCAATGATTATGAAAAATACCCTAACGCAGATATTATTATCGACTCAATGAAAGATCTGCCAGAGGCAATTGAAAAGCTTTTATAACAATAAGCCAAAAAAAGATATTTATTTATTTTTAATGAACATTCTTT
Source organism: Bacteroidales bacterium (assembly GCA_003557965.1). Classification (GTDB taxonomy): domain Bacteria; phylum Bacteroidota; class Bacteroidia; order Bacteroidales; family UBA7960; genus PWND01. The sequence goes on from PWND01000111.1 coordinate 3,695, forward strand.
AATTTGACTTATTATACTTATATTTATTGAAATAATTAAGCAAAAACAAATAAAACAAGTAAACAAATGAATCAATTAACTTTAAATAAGTTATTAAAGGCAAAAGGATATCCCTGTATTTCTATTTTATTACCCACATACAGGACTGTTCCTGAAAATCAGAAAACAAATATTCGTATAAAGCGGCTGGTAAAAGAAGCAGAAGAGCGCTTGCTTGAAAATATGACTAAGCGTGAATCAGCAAAACTGATCGAGGCAATGAAAAAACTTGCAGATTCAGTTGATACAAGGACTAACCTTGATGGCTTAGCACTGTTTATTAGTAACCAGGTTGCTGAAAAAGTGGATATCCCTTTTAATATAAGAGAGCGTGTTATAATTGATGAAACTTTTGCAACCCGCGACATTATTAAGGGAATTAATCGTAGTATAAGATATTATGTTTTAGAGATAAGTTTGTACGGGGCAAGGCTGTTTCATTGCTTTAGGGATGAAGCTCTTGAAATAAATGATTATGGATTTCCCGCAAAAAGCGATTTTGATGATGTTTATTTGAATCCCAAAGACATGAGCCGGGAAAAAGAAAAGTATATAAAAGAGTTTTTTAATAAGGTTGATAAGCAGTTTCAGAGTATTTATAATGAAGACCCTCAACCTTTAGTATTGGCAGGTGTAAAAAAGAACCTTGCTTTTTATAAAGAAATATGCGACAATAAAAGTGCTGTTGCCGGTGCTCTTGAAGGCAATTACGAAGAGTCAAAGCCTCATGAAATTGGTAAAAAAGCATGGCCAATTATCAAAAATCTTAAAGAAAAAGAACGCAACAACATTATTAATGAGTTAAAAAATGCAATAGGCGCTCATAAGTCTGCATTTGGACTTAATGATATTTGGCGGTATGCAAACGAAGGAAGAATTGAAACACTTATCGTAGAGGAAGATTACGACTTAAAAGCATATTTAAATCAGAAGAATGAATTGATTTTGAATGATTCTAATTCTGATTACAGGGTTATTGAAGATGTTGTTGATGAAATTGCCGAATTTGTTATTGAAAAAGGGGGGAAGGTTGTTTTTTTGGAAAATGGCCAACTGGAGAAATTTGGAAAAATTGCCGGTATTTTAAGGTATTAATTCCTTCCCCCTTTTTGCAAATACCAT
>PWND01000330.1 GCA_003557965.1 Bacteroidales bacterium
ACCTCATGAATTTACAGCACGATTATCATGATTTGGTATTATCAACTCAACATGTTCACCTTGACCATGACCTGTGTTTGGAAACAATCGCAGTGAAAGGAAACGCAAAAAGACTTATAGAGCTTGCCGACCAGATAATCGGCACTAAAGGAATCAAACACGGCAAGTTCGTAATGACTGATATTGAATAATTAAATTTTTTTTATTATAAGATAACACGAATATTAAAAAACGTAACAAAAAAATGAAAAAACAACTATTTACTTTTAGTTTAACGTTAATTGTATCAATAAATGCTTTTGCTACTTCTGCCAAGGAGGTTACTGATACAATGAGATTAGAAGAGTTGGTAATTACATCATCAAGAATTTACCAATCAAAAGGAAATGTGACGCAAAAGATTGATGTAATTACATCTGATGAAATTGCAGAGATAGTCACAGGTAACCGTAATATTGCGGAAGTTCTTAAAATGCAGCCGGGTATTTCAGTTTCGGCATTGTCGCGAAATGATGCGAACTGGGGTACATACGGAGGCATAGGCCCTAAGTACAGCACATTCATGCTAAATGGATTACCGGTAGATGCATTTGTTGACCCTATGACTTTAGACCTGATGGCTATTGAACGCATTGAATATCAAAGGGGCCCGGCATCTGTCATTTATCCGAATTACTTGTCTCAGGATTTTGCTGGTAATCAAAGTCCACTTGCAGGCACAGTTAACTTAATCGTTAAAGAAAAATTTGACGAAACCCAAACGGCATTTTCTACATCTTATGGGTCATATAACACATTTAATTCACAGGTATATCATCAGGATATTATTAACAATACACACATTTTTGCCGGGTTAAACTATGAAATGTCGGATTATACAGACTATGGCATTGAAGATTCCTGGTTGAACATGAAAAAGAATCCTGAATACAGAAAAACAAAAGTATTTGGAGGTGCAAATTGGTTTTCTGATGATGGCAGGCAAAAATTTACCTTATTTGGCAACAAGACTATGCATTCAGGCGATGCTGGGCGTATATACAGAGGTTTTGACCATAACTATGGTATTATTAATGCTGGCTACCACCTTGAAATTTCTGACAACATTATTATGCAAACAAATGTTGGCTACAGAAATTATGACAGGTCATGGCAGGAAAGCAATTTTGATGTAATTGATCATTTATTGTCAAATAATGGGGTAAAGCAAAATATTATTCCTGCAGATATTTCCATTACTGCTAAACATGGTGAGAACCATGTGTTAACAGCCGGTGTTGACTATCAGGGTGCCGACTATTATAACTGGTCAGATCCTCTTGCAGGATTTAAAACATACGGAAACAAATCAACTGCAATGCAAACCGGGCTTTACTTGCAAGAAGAACTTCGTTTTGGCAGATTGATACTTCGTGGAGGGCTGCGTTTTAATTATATTAAACATAACATACACCTTGTTGATGGTGATAAACCTGGAAAAAGAACTACTGACTGGGAAAAACTTCTTTACAGTGCGGGTGTGAAATACAACGCAACAGATATGATTTCAGTATATGCAAATATTGGAACAAGTTTTATGACTCCCGGGCTGAAATCCATAGGTGGTACTATTCCTGCAGGTGATACATCAAATAGCGGGCAACTGCCAAATCCTGATTTGCGGCCTGAATCCGGAATGGGCATAGATGGTGGCTTTGATATTAGATTGACTCAGAATATAATGATGTCAATCAGAGGCTTTAATCTACTTGTTGATGATGCAATAATTGAAAATGTTGTAAGCCAGGATCCCTCCCAAACTATGTCTGTAAATGCCGGAAAAACTTCTTCTACCGGGGTTGAGTTTGAAGTGCAGCATTATATTTCACAAAACGTTGACTGGTTTGCTAATTTTACATACATGAAAACAAGTATTTATAACCCCAAAGATTCTGACCAGGATGGCGCATCAGTCCCGTTTTCTCCGGAAATTATTGCCAATGCTGGTGTATCATTAAATGCTCCATTTGGAATTACTTTTACTCCAATGATTAACTATAATGATGGATTCTATGACAGTAGTTCGCTGGAGAACAGGCAGTATTTTACACCCGGGCTATTGTTTAATGCAAACATTTCTAAAGTTGTATATCAAAATGAAAAAAAATCCGTTTCAATGTTTACACAACTTTATAATATTACAAATAATAAATACGAAATGCCATGGCAATTTATGAATACCGGATTTTCTGCTATGGTTGGCGTTAGGGCAATTTTTTAAAAGGCAATGGTTAATACTAAAATAAAGAATCTGTTTATTTTTTGCAGCACTCTAACAGGGGTGCTGCTCCTTTATTACTTCTTTATTTATAATAATCAACCTGCGATATCAGCAAAAGAGCAAAACTATGAAATAGAAGTCACTGATTTCAGAGGCAAAACTATTGGATTTAATAAGCCTGTTGAACGCATTGTTTGTCTTATCGAAAGTGCGCTTACAGGCTTGTATATGCTTGAGGCAAATGATTTAGTTGTAGGTGTTTCAACCAATATATACGACAGCAGTGTTTTTGATTACTATGCAAAAATTGACCCTAAGATTAAAAATAAAGAAATTCCTGCATATGGTAATTGGGATTTTGTAAATATTGAAAGTGTTATTTCGCTTCAACCTGATTTAGTTATTATGTGGGCATCCCAGGTTGAAGCTATCAATGCCCTTGAGTCAAGGGGAATACCTGTTTATGGTGTAATGCTGCATTCTTTTGAAGATGTTTATAAAGAAATCCGGGATTTTGGTATTCTTACCGGGAAAAATGAAAGAGCTGAATACCTGGTGGAATATTCAAAAAATCAAATATCTGAACTAAAAAAGCTGCAAAAAAATATTGATAAAAAGAAGAGTGTCTATTTCATGTGGGCACAGGGGCCACTTGAAACAAGCGGACGAAGTAGTACTGTGAATGAGTTGATAACTTTAGCCGGAGCAAAAAATGCTTGTATATATCCTGATGAACATATTACTGTGAATCTTGAAAAAGTTATTGAATGGAATCCTGATGTAATTTTAATGTGGTATAATAAAAAACTTAATAGCAATGATATTTTAAAACTATCCGGATGGAGAAATATTAATGCTGTAAAAAATAATGCTGTTTTTGAACTTCCTTCTGTATTTTTGAGTGATTTATGGACACTGAAATTTCCGTTTGCAATTCAATTTCTCATGAAATCAGCATACCCACAACTTCAGCATGAGATAAACCTTCAATATGAAAAACAAAAAATATTTAGATATTTGTACAATCATAATCCGGAGGAAATAATTGAGAAATAAAAGAACACTTCTTTTTTTTATGTTTGCGTTACCCTTGCCGTTGATTTTACTTTCATTGTGCGTAGGGCCATCTCAACTTATTGACTTTCAGAAATCTATTATATACATATTTAATTTTTTAACAGGCAGCACCTCATCTGTGCAAGATGAGACAATTATTCAAACAATAATATTTGATGTAAGGTTGCCGCGAGTATTAATGGCTTTTATTGCCGGCGGAACATTGGCTGTATCAGGGGCTGGATTACAAGCTATTTTTCGTAACCCTTTAGTATCACCATATATTCTGGGTTTGTCATCCGGAGCAGCTTTTGGGGCAGCTTTCTCCCTGGCATTCGGATTTCTGGTTGTGCAGGCTTCCGCATTTCTTTTTGGTGTGATAGCTGTTGTTTTTAGCTATCTTGCTGCAATGCGCCACAAAGAAGTGTCAGTTGTATCTTTGATTTTGGCAGGGATAATTGTTAGTGGAATTTTTACCGCACTATTAACAGTTGTGCAGTTTTTAAGCGACCCTTTTAAACTTCAAACTATTGTTCACTGGACAATGGGAAATCTTCATAATACCGGTTGGCAGTCAGTAAATACAACTTTTATTCCTGCAGCTATAGGCGTTATTGTTTTGTTTTTTATGAGATGGAAACTTAATGTTTTATCTCTTGGTGATGATGAAGCTCGTACTTCAGGTTTAAATCCAACCTATGGGAAACTTATTGTATTAATAGCTGTAACGCTTGCCTCTTCAGCTGTTGTTTCATCAGTTGGTATAATAGGGTTATATGGCCTTATTGTCCCTCATATGGTTAGGATGATGATAGGGCCTGATAATAAAGTTGCTATTCCGGTAAATTTCCTTTTTGGTGGAATGTTTTTGCTGGTTATTGACAACTTTTCCAGAACAGTGGCAAGCTTTGAAATACCTATAGGTATTTTTACAATGTTGCTTGGAGCTCCATTTTTTCTATACTTAATGAAGAAATCAAAAATAGGATGGGGGTAATCATGATGGCAGTTTTGATAAATAATCTTTCCTTTTCTTACTCAAACCAACAAGTGTTGAACAACATATCTGTGGAGTTTGAAAAAGAGAAAATGACTGTAATTCTAGGCAGAAACGGAAGTGGTAAATCTACTTTATTAAGGATTATGTCAGGGTTGCTGAAATTCCGCTCCGGGAGAATAATTGCTGAAGGCCATGACTTAACGTCTTTGTCACTAAGAAAAAGAGCAAGAATAATTGGCTTTCTTGCACAAAAACATAAAGCAGTATTTCCCTTTAGCGTTTACGAGGTTGTTCTTACAGGCAGAGTTGGATTTGTTAATCATACACCTTCTTCAAAAGACAGGGATGTTGTTGATAAGGTCCTTGCAAAAACCGGTATAATGCATCTGCGAAACAGGTATTATACTGAATTGTCAGGTGGTGAACAGCAACTTGTTATGATTTCAAGGGTATTAGCACAAGAACCCAATATTCTACTGCTTGATGAGCCAACCTCCAGCCTTGATTTTTATAATCAGAACCATATTCTA
>PWND01000108.1 GCA_003557965.1 Bacteroidales bacterium
AATCAGTGAATGTAGTTTCGAAAATTATGATATTATTATAAACTGCACACCTGTAGGCATGTATCCCAATTCCGGGGAAATGCCGAACCTCCCATACCATAAGCTAAAACCAGGCCAGATACTGTACGACCTTATATATAACCCTGAAAAAACCCAATTCCTTAAAGAGGGCGAAAAAAGAGGCTGCACTACAATTAATGGCCTGAAAATGCTACACTTACAAGCAGAAAGATCCTGGGAAATTTGGAATTCTGAAGAATAACATCAAAGCCAGTGTGTTTTATGAGTTTTTTTGATGTTTTTTTTGTTTATGCTGGTTATTTTTTTTTACCTTTATGTTTTCAAAAATAATTTACTAATCTTAAAACTTTAAAAACATGAAAATTCTGCAACTATATTTTACAGCCTTGATAATTTGTGTTTTAACTTTATCTTCTTTTGCACAACACCCTGTTAGAAATACTGCATATATATCACCTGCAATGAGCATGCCTACTCATGATTTCGGATACCCCACAAATATTCAGAATGCTTCATTAAATACTTTAGGTGCCGGATTTAATGCAGGTATGATCTTTTATTTTAATGATAATGAAGCTGAAATAGGTTCATTATTTAATTTTGGGTTAGATTTTACAGTTGCTGAATTTGTTGTAAACAGAAACATTATTGTTACACCCAACTCTCAAAGCAATAATTGGCCATGGGACAGCAGTGAGCCGGAACTGAGCTCAGTGATGATGTCAATGAAGCTTGGCCCGATTATTACGATAGTTCCACAAAATAAGTTTGGAATTGATATCTATGCCCAGGGGATGCTTGGATTGTCAACTTTTGATTTTTATAATGATGAAAAAGATATTATTGACTCAAGTGCATCTCTTACACCTCAATACAGGGTTGCTTCAGGGGTAAGATTAGGATACCATGTGTTATTCCTTAATTTTGAATATAGCTGGGGAGAACCTGTAGTTAGAAGAAGTTCTGCCGATGGTACCGGAATTACAGAGTTTACTATTGATCAAAGCTTTTTCCGCCTGGGGCTCACTTTTAAATTTAGTGCTTTTAAATAGTATTAAACACAATCCTATTCCTTTTGTTTTAAATACCCGGTGCTTTATCCGTGCATTTTTCCGGCTTACAGAAAAATGCTTGATAATGTAATTAGATATTACTACCTTTGTTGATATTATTCACTTAACCAAAAAATAATGTATCATGAAAACATTAATTATTGTTCTTGTTTTTTGCCTAGGATGTTTTTCAAAAACCGCTTATTCACAGAATACTTTAAGTTCTACAGGCTACATTAGTCCATCAGCAGGATTGCCGTCAAGTAGTTTTGGCCTGGATAAAGGTGTTGACGCAACTTCCATAAATGCTGCAGGTATTGTTTTCAGTGGCGGAATGATTTATTATTTTAATGATGACGAAGAAGATATAAAGAGAGACACATACTTTGGTATTGATATGACTTTTGGAGAAATAGCCTTATTATCCAATACAATCAAAAACAGCTATGTGCAAGGAGGTACGGTATATCATAATGAAATGAACTTATCATCAACTACTTTGGCTATTAAAATGGGGCCAATAATATCTTATACTCCCGGAAGTAGATTTATTTTTGATTTATATGCTAATGGTTCTATTGCTCTTGGTTCATTTAGCTACTTTACCCATGTAACAAATTACTCAAGACACTCTCCTGAATTTATACCATACTTTCGATTATCTGGCGGTGTAAGATTTGGGTATCAAATGATGCACTTTCATGCAGAATACAACTGGGGACAGGCTAAAACAAGTTCATTAATAGATGGACGCATTTATGATTTCAAAATAAATCAAGGTTTTCTGAGGGTTGGAGTTACATATAAATTTAGAGCTTTTGAGTAATTTGCAGCTTTAGTTGTAATGGGTTTTAATCACCATGTTAATTATGTAAAATTATTTCAAAAGTAACATGGTCTTCGTAACATGAATAATCACTCAGGATTTTTGGGCTTCCAAGTAGTTCATATGTCTCTTTTGCCTGGTTATGCAAGCTAATATGGTATTCTTTATTTAATGGCTCCGAATTAAACGTAATAGAAATATCTTTCCAGGTCATTGGGCTTGTAGTCCAACTGTCTCCTAATGCTTTAAAAACCGCTTCTTTAAAGCAAAAAGCTATTGGAACACATAAACTTAAACCATACTTATAAAAGTTATCCAGTTCCTTTTGCGAGAATACAAGTTTCAAAAAATCAGATTTCTTAAAACTTTTTATATGCTTTGTAAAGCGATATTTTTCCTCTGTATCAATACCGCATCCTACTACCATTTTAGCTTATGTTGATTATATTATTCTCGTGTTCAATTATAAGAATCTGCATATCAATCAGTTCTCCTATTGTCCTTACAGGATGTTTCAGGCTGTACTTGCCAATTGTTTTTAAATCTATATTTAAATCATATTTCTTTTTAAAAATCTCAATAAGTTCAAGAAACATTAACGAGTCGCCTTCCAGGTCATTAAAAATATGCGTGTCGTCATTAATTTCTTCAGGTTTCACTTCGCATTCTTCTGAAAAAAAATCAATTACAATCTCTCTAACATCCTTTTTTATTTCTTCTGTAATGGTTGTCATATTAATATGTTTAATAAATAATTATTGCATCATCCAATATATGCTATTTTAAAATTGTTAATAAATATTTTTGTTTACTATTAAGTTGTAAATAACAACAATAAACAAAACGTTAAAAATATAAACACTTGCTTAAGCCTTGCTGTTATAAATTAACCAAATACAAAACTAATGAATTTTACTTTTACCATGTCTTAAAAAAACAAGTTAAGTGCAATTGTCGGCAACACATCAGCATAAAAAATTCCAAATCAAATGATTAATTAACTTTTCAAGATGTTTTTTATTAATTTTGTATTCAGCTTTTAACACATAACCTTTATGCAAAAACTAATATATTCATCTATTTTACTACTTGTATTTTGTGTTACAAAAATCAATTCTTTTGCAAACACTGAAATAGACTCTCTGAGAAATGAGCTAAAACATGCTAAGACAGCTGAAGAAAAATGTGATATTTATTTAGAAATGGGAGACTATTTTGAATTTCTGATACACGATTCAGCACTTTATTATTATGAAAAATGCCGCCATTTAGCTAAAGACGATGATGATTTAGAACTTTATTTATCACGTGTACTTGGCAACATTGGAGTACAATATCATTATGCCGGAAACTTAAATAAAGCTTCTGAATATTACATAGAGGCATTGGGTATCCGGTCAAGAGTTAATGACACCTTAGGTAAAGCTACTATTTATAACAACTTAGGAGTAATTAATCGAAGCCGTGGACAATATGAAGAAGCAATAGAGAACTATGAAAAGTCCCTTTTGTTATATATTGCTATCGAAAAAGATGCAGGAATTGCCAGGGCTTATAACAATATAGCCATAGTAAATAGCGACAGAGGCATTTATGATGTAGCTATAGAATACTTTTTTAAGGCACTGGAAGTTAATAGTAAAGCGGGACACATGAGGGGTGTGAGCATGGCTTATAATAATATTGGCAATACATATCATACCCAGGGCAACTATGATGCAGCACTTACACATTATAATGAAGCACTGGAGATAGCATACCAGGAGAATGACAAAAGGCTGTTATCCTCTGTTTATAATAATATTGGGAATATTTTCATAGATGAAAAAGATTATGAAAATGCTTTAACATATCACAATAGGTCATTAGAAATAAAAGAAGAAATTTCAGACAGAATGGGCATGTCTTCCAGCTACATTAATATTGGCAATATACACCGTAGCCTGGGGGAGTATGAATTGGCTTCAGAGAATTATCATCAGGCACTGGAAATTGACATTGAATTGGGCGACAAACGCGGGCAAGCAATAGTGTATAACAACATTGCCAACTTATACATGATAATGATAGATTCTGTTCCTGGAATAAATGTAGCAGAAAATGCTAACATGGCTTTATATTATGGTAAAGAATCCTTTTCTCTGGCTAAAGAAATAGGTGCTCTGCCAGTTAAAAATAACACATCAGAAATACTAAAAAATGCATATAAAAGTTTAGGCAACTATAAAGAAGCTTTAGAGTTTGCTGAAATATATATATCCACTAATAAAACAATGTTTGACGAGGAAAAAACCAAGGCACTAACAGAAATGCAAACGAAGTATGAAACCGAGAAGAAGCAGCAGGAAATTGAAAAACAAAATTTAGTTATTGAAAAGCAGGAAATAGATAATCGAAGGCAACGCAACCAGAGAAATTTCTTTGTAGCCGGCTCATTTATGCTGACATTATTAGTTGTATTTGTGTTTAGGGGATATATTCAGAAAAAACGAAGCAATGAATTAATTACAGAAAAAAATGCATTACTTATCGAGGCTAATGAGGAAATACATGCTCAAAAAGACGAAATTGAAGCCCAGCACGACATGGTAATAAGGCAAAAAGAGCAGATTGAAATACAAAAGATAAAGATTGAAGATTCAATCAGGTATGCAAGAAGAATTCAGGCTGCTGTTATGCCGAAAGAAGAAAAAGCGAATAACTTACTGGGTGAGCATTTTATTCTTTTCAAACCAAAAGATGTTGTTTCAGGTGATTTTTATTGGGCAACAGAGATTAATGATCTAACTATCATTACAGTAGCTGATTGTACAGGTCATGGAGTTCCCGGTGCTTTTATGAGCATGTTGGGGGTTAGCTTTTTAAATGAAATTGTAAGAAAAAAAGAAGTCAACAACCCGGCTATGGTACTTAATCAGCTACGCAACAATGTAGTTGAAGCATTAGGGCAAACAATCAAAGGAGAATCACAAAATGATGGTATGGATATGAGCCTCCTGGTATTAGACAAAGAAAACAACAAGTGCTTATGGGCAGGAGCAAGATTGCCATTATGGATTATAAGGCACAATAAAAAAGAAGTAACAGAAGAAGCAGAAGAAACAGATATAATTGAAGAAATAAAACCTGATAAAATGACAATTGCTATAGGGCATAAAATGCATGAATTCAATTATCATGAAATAGCCGTTGAAAAAGGCGACAGGCTATACATGTTCTCTGATGGAATTGTTGATCAGTTTGGCGGCCCGTATGGTAAAAAATTCATGACAAGACAACTAAAAGCAATTGTGAAAAAAACATCTTCTTTCGAAATGGATGAGCAGAAAAAAAGAATAGAAGCTGCATTAAATAATTGGCTGCACGCACCTGATGGCACTGAGTATCCACAAATTGATGATATGACGATGATAGGAATACTTATATAACTGCAAATAAAACATTTGCTGATTAGTATTGTTATTATTATTAGAAAAAAACCTTGCTCATTAAATAATTTTTTAAAGTTTCGACTATGCATGTTTATCTTTTGGCAATAATATTAATAGCTGTAGCTGTTGGCGGGATAGCAATAAAAATGTTCATTAAGCCCGGAGGGACTTTTACAAAAACATGCGGTAGTGCTACTGACCCCAAAACAGGCAAACCAATGCCTTGTAGTTGTAAATCTGATGAAGATCGCGATTGTGACTACAAAAATGAAGATGAGAATATAAGTTGAAGTAATTCTGGGCTACTCTCTTGGTTTTATCATCAAGCCTGACGATGCAAAGCTTTCATAATCACCATTAGATGAATAAATAAAAAAAGCTTCAAGGTCATCTCTGCTTTCCGTAAAATCTTTTGATTTTTCCAAACCCATAACCATAAATGCGGTTGCATAGGCATCTGCTGACATGCCATCATCAGCAACAACAGTTACGCTTAACAGGTTGTGTTCAACCGGTTTGCCGGTAAATGGATTTATTGTATGAGAATACTTTTGGCCATCATCATCAACATAATACTGTCTGTAGCTTCCGGAAGTAGCCACTCCATTTCCGCTTACTTCAATTATATATCCCCATTCCTGTGGCTTATCAAAAGATTCTGGCGGCGTTTCAATACCTATAAGCCATCCGGAACCATCAGGCTTCAACCCATGCGCTACTAGGTCCCCTCCTATTTCTACAAGATATGACTCAACCCCCATGCTTTCAAGATACCTGCCAATAATATCAGCTGCATACCCCTTGGCAATAGCATTAAAATCGAAGCTTAAGCGTTTATCTTCTTTAATTATCCGCCCATCAACCAATGAGGCTTTTTCATATCCTACAAATTCCAATATGCTGTCAATCTTACCTTGTGTTACTTTTCCCTTTTCCTGAAAACCAAAACCATATAAATTAACCAAAGGCAATACTGTTACATCAAAAGCTCCATTCGTTTCCCCTGATATTTCCATTGAACGTTTAAATACTTTAATAAAATAATCATCCGGAACATCGGTCTCATTACGATTTATCTTTGACAAGACAGACTCTTTTACATAATATGACATTGAATTATTGAAGTCATTAAAAATACTGTCAATGTCATCCTGGTAATTTACACCGTCTGTTGAGTAATATGAAACTGCATAGTATGTTCCAAAAATATTGCCCTTGAAAGTTACGCGCTGATAGGTATCACCTTTCCTACTGCATGAAACCAGCAAAATTATAATAGCTGACACAAGCAATAAAACAGCTATGTATGTATTTTTTTTCATCTGTGTAAATATAAGTTTTTTAAGTTGTTTTAATAGCCAATATCCCAGTCTGATATTTTTGACGACGTAAATTAAAAAGCAAATTTAAATCCATTTTTTTATATCATTATAGTACATTTTTATCAAAACCATCTTTTACGTCAGACAAATTTGTTTTCATTATAGTATAGGGCTCTGTACCATATTTCATATTGTTGCATAAATTTAGGTAAATCATCATTGCTATTCATCCTTTTAAGAAGACCTCCCCTGATTTAATAAGAATCTTAACATCCTATAAATATTTATACTAGATGGCTGTTATTTCTATTTTGACTTTACAGCAACCCTTATCTTATAATGCTTTAGCAATGCTGCTTTCACTGATTCGTAATGTTCTTCAATACCATAAATGCGGAACAAAGTGCGTTCAAAATTAACCCTGTCGTCTTGTTCCATTTCATCTTCTATTTTCATCCGGTTTCTGTTCAATATGGGCTTAAAAGCTTTTACGATTTCCCTCTTTTGCTTATTTATGGGTATGTTCGGGTCAAGTATCCTAAAACTTTCTTCAACTCTGTCCTTGCTTAAATCTAATGCGCCAAGCCCCCGACCAAATCCTAACGCTTCTATAAAAAACATACTGATTGTATTATTGAGCAAGGCAAGCAGAAAGTCGCTGCTTTCAGCCTTAAAGGTTTGTTTCAATGTAAAGCCGATTAACCGTTGATCCACAAATGACCTTTCCTGTAACTTGGCTATGAAAAGGCTTTTATCATAGTTGATTTGCGCTGCAAAATCCGCCATGCTTTCAGTACTCATTTAATACCAATGAAGCCCTGCTCTTTGTAGTACTTCCGGTAATGGTTCCCCTCTGCCGTTTTTTTCGTTTTCAAACCTGTTTATCCATTTTAATGCCCTGCTATGTTTCAACTTTCTTAATTCTTTCTTACTTTTGGAACAACAAAAAGCCAGCTTGTTAGGCTTAGCGATAAGTCCTCGGCAGCCCCTTAAATTCTTTACAACCGGCTCAATATATACATCTTCAATATTATTTTTCTCTGGGGGATAAAACAATGGATTCCATCCTCGCCTTTCGCCTCTTTTAATCTCAAAAATATCTTTTGCAGCTACTAGATGGTCAGACACAGTATTAATCCATGATAAATCCGTAAAATATGCACTCCAGGGCAGTCCCAAGTTTTCAAAAGATGTAGTGGCCTCTCTGCTATGTGTATTGGTGCTTACGTTTTCATTGTTTTGCCGCAATAGAAGATTTTCCGAGAGCTCTTGTACGTTATCAATTTCCTTTATCAGGTCTTTGTTTATAACCGAAAACGATATTTCTCCATTGTCTTGCGGGGAAGAAGTTTCGGCCTTTTTCTTCAGTACAACAAGCGTGGTAACTATCTCCGAATTGTCAAACCATCTCCCTTTTCCGGAAATCACAATTTGTTCAAACTCATAGAACCATTGTAAGAGCTCTATAAATGAGCGACCATATGTTGTGCCTAACCATGCATTAGATAAGATGATGCCTATACGTGCGTCTTCTTCCAGTAGCTTGTATAAATGGAAGGGGATATAAACATATAAATCACTTTTTCCACTAAAACTAACTGCATCGGTTGCATTTTCTCGTATCCAATCGTTAATCTCGTAGATATCAGGATTAAGGAAACTAATATCTTCTTGCTGAACAAAGGGGAGGTTAGAGACAATGTAGTCAATGTGCGGAAGCTGTTTTCCCACAAGCCTGCCATTATTGGGGTCTTTGAAATTTATTGATTTATTGGTTTCCAGATTAATAACGTCCTCTCGGAAAATATTTATTATTTTCCCCATGTTGGAGGGCCTTGTTAATGTCAGATTAGCCAATTGAAGAGGAAAAGCATATTTATCTGATGCCCAAATGGTGTTTAATATTTCGTCTTGATTTTGGCCATATTTTTCTTTCAATTTATATGCCTCGCTGATAATTGTTCCTGTTCCACAACAAGGGTCTAAGACAACCTTCGTTTTATCATGTATGCACAACCGGGCAAGTAATTCAGAAAGTTTTTGCGGGGTAGTGAACTGACCAGCAGCCCTTCTTTTTGCGGAAACTATAGAGTTTTGAAGTAACTGATGAAGAATATTTGCGTCAATCCCCTCAATATTTACATCTACCAAAAATCCATTCAGTTGCAATAATTGATTCCAAGCATTTTCTGAAATAGCTGTTTGCCCTAAATGGATGTTGAATATATTCCAGAAGTTGCAGGTATCTGATATGTGCTGAAAAATGTCAATTCCTTGTTCTATGCTTTTATCTTCAGCCAATTGATTGATTTGTCTTGCCTCAAGGAAATATCGCTTTAGTATATTAGCAAAAACAATTTTAATGACCCAGTCAGTTAGGACTACACGGGCAAGTACCTTGTGTTTGTTATTGTTTTCTGTATGTTCAACAGATGAGGCACGCCACCAGCTATTAATTTCTGCATCAAGTCTTGCATTTCTGCGAATTTGTTCTCTAATTGTTTCAACCGTACCATCCGTATTTTCAAGAATGATGTCAATAATGCTATTAATAGATAGCGAATCCACAATACGCTTTCTGACTAAAACACCTGACTCAAAAAACCCGTCTAAGTCCTCTAAAATTTGATATAGCAGCGCTTTCCAATCATCTGAATTTTTCTTGACATCGGCCCTTGAATTTATAGATTTAATAGCGAGCCATGACTTATAGGGCTGGAAGCCATCTTCTTCTTTTTTATAGAGAACGGCATTTTTAGCATTCCAAAGTAAAAAGCTGTTTAATTTGAGTGTTTCTGCTTTCTGCACGGCATTGCTAATAAAATCCTCATCAGTAATAGAGGTATCAGGCATTTTTAATTCCCGCCCTTGAAGTATTTCACCCTGAGCGCTGTCGCCAAAGAGCAATACGTCCGGGAAAAGACTGGTAGCCTCACTTCGGATCGTATTTTCACCTCCGGCACTCCTAATTCTTATCCTTTTGTCCGAAAGGAAAAGATTAATGGTACTAATCAGGTCTATCGCCCAACTTCGTTCATTGTAGGTAATTCTCTGCATTATGTCGTGAAAATAGTTTGTTGTTTTGCAATTTCTTTCGCCTGCCTGATTCTTTGTTCGCAAACCTCTATGTAATCAATAGGTGCTTTTTTGTGTAAAAGAGCATTTTCGTTTTTTTCAATCCCAATGTATTGTCTCTGTTCTAAAACAGCAGATACAAGGAAACTTCCACTTCCACAGGCATTGTCCAATACTATGTCACCAGGATTGGTAAACGTACGGATTAAATACTGCCCCAAAGCAACCGGTTTCTGGGTAGGATGCCAAACATGCCCTTCGGATTCAGCAGTTTTAAAATAAACCACATCACAAGGATAACGCTCACCGTTATCGCTTTTTACTTCCTTGGGCTTAAAATCACCATAGCTGCCGGTATATTGGTTTTTCCTAATCCCTTTAGTGTAAGGAGAGCCATTACGCATTTGAGGGTTGTAAGCAGGCTGTTTTTTATAAAAAACACAAATATCCTCGTGCTTCCTCAAAGGTTGCTTTTTAGCATTCAAGAAATTTGTCGGCTTTGATTTTTCCCAAATTATCTTGTACTTGAAATATTTCTCATTGCTTAATATCAGTTTTGCTGTAAATAATCCTTGTGCTGTCAACACAATAGCACCATCGTCTTTAATGATTCTATCATATTGCTCCCATAATATGTCAAGAGGAATTAAACAGTCCCACTTATTTTGTGTTGTTCCATAAGGAAGATCACAAAGAATCATATCAATTGACTTTGGAGGGAAGTTTTTCATCACTTCCAAACAATCTCCTTCAATTACTGTATCTATGTGCTTATTTATGTCCATTTTTTGCTATATATTTAACTTTTTGTTCTGCTACTTTCAGCACCTTGTCAGCAAGTCTTTCGTTTTGCAAATCATACGCTACCTTATCGCTTAACCATGCAACAATCAACGTGTCTTGGTCAAGGTTGTAGAGTTTAGCAAATTGCAATACCTGCATTTTTGAGGGTTTGCGTTCACACTTTTCATATTTGCTTATAGTTGCCTGGTCAATGTCAGTAGCTGCTGCAACCTGCCTTAGCACTAATCCTCGTTTAATTCGTTGTTCTCTTATAATCTCACCAAAAGCTTTCATTTAGACAGTCAGTTTTTTGACAATTTAAGGCAAAAATACAACAAGTATTTTAAACATGGGAATGCACCGAAAAAAAGTTTTCAACATCAGTTTTAATATTTATGGGGCATTTGCTGTATGATAGCAAAATAAGAACCTGTTTATCCAGTCTATTTTGTAATAATACCTTTTTGGCAATTATCGGTATCCACAGAGATACTACCTTACATAGTAATTTTTTTTATCCGCTTATCAAAAATTAATAAGATATCAAGGGCTATTGCTATTAAAAATCACTCACGCACCAAAACATTTGACTTCCCATGCAATTAAATATAGTTACTGCCTCTCAAGTGGTTCGGGGTGAATTGAAATTATTGTTTCTTCACCATAAACCTTTCTTAACACCCTTTCCAACTCTACTGTTATTTCATGAGCTTCCTGAATGTTCAATTCGTTCTTTACTTTTATATGCATATCAATTGCAATAACATTTCCAATTTTCCTGGTTTTTAAATCATGGGGATTATGTACCCCTTCAGTGTTTGAAGCGATATTAATAATTTCCTGTTCACTCTTTTTTGGCAAAGATGTTTCAATAAGTTCGAGTAATGAATCCCGAGTTATGGAAAATGCAATTTTAAATATAAAAAAGCTTACTATCAAGGCAGCCAGTGGGTCGAGAATGACCCATTTTTTTCCTAAAAAAATAGCCCCGCTGATTCCAACCAAGGTTCCAAAAGATGAAAAAACGTCGCTTCTATGGTGCCATGCATTAGCAATAACTACTTTACTGTTAATTTTTTTGCCAACTTTTAAAGTATGATGATATAAAAACTCTTTAAGTAATATTGAAAACAATGCTGCATAGAAAGCGAGCATACCGGGCTGCTGAAGCAGGTCACCTTTAACATGTGCAATAATTTTTACAGCACCGCAGTAAACTATTCCTACTCCCACAAAAAACAAGACAATCCCAACGAAAGCTGTAGCTAATGTTTCAATTTTTCCATGCCCGTACTTATGATTTGTATCCCGGGGTTTTGCGGAAAAACCGATACTTATAACTACAACTAAGTCAGTGGCAAAATCGCTAAGGGAGTGTATAGCGTCGGCAATCATAGCAGAGCTGCGTCCAAAAATGCCAGCTAAAAGTTTGAAAATCATAAGAACCAGGTTAGCAAAAAAACCTAACCAGGTAACCTTTTGAGCCTTGTTTTTTCTGTATGAGGCCATACTACAAAATTAATACTAATCTATCCGCCAAAATCATCAAGGTCAATATTCTCTTCAGGAACACCAAGGTTGTCAAGCATATTCAAAACAGCATCATTCATGACTGGGGGGCCACAAAGATAGTATTCAACTTCTTCAGGTTCTTCATGTTTGCTTAAATAGTTATCAAGCACAACCTGGTGAATAAAGCCGGTATAACCATTCCAGTTGTCTTCGGGTAAAGGCTCAGAAAGTGCAATATTAAACTTAAAGTTCGGAAATTTCTTTTCAATTTTTCTGAAATCTTCTTCGTAAAACACTTCACGCTTTGACCTTGCTCCATACCAATATGTAACTTTCCGGTCAGTTTTTAAAGTGTGAAACAGGTGGAAAATATGCGAACGTAAAGGAGCCATGCCGGCACCTCCGCCAATATACAGCATTTCTTTTTCCGTGTCTTTAATAAAAAACTCGCCATACGGCCCTGATATAACAACTTTATCTCCGGGTTTTAGTGAGAATATGTATGAAGAACAAATCCCGGGGTTAACATTCATAAACTGGTTTTTCTTTGCATCCCATGGAGGTGTGGCAATTCTAACATTTAGCTTAATAATATTACCCTCTGCCGGGTGATTAGCCATAGAATATGCTCTATAAACGGGCTCAGGATTCTTCATTTTCAAATCCCACATATTAAAATTATCCCAATCTTTACGAAATTCCTTCTCAACTTCAATATCTTTATAATCAACTTCACATACAGGCACATCTACCTGGATGTAGCCACCCGATTTAAAGTCAAGTTTTTCACCTTCAGGGAGCTTAACAACAAACTCCTTGATAAATGTAGCAACATTTTTATTAGACACTACTTCACATTCCCACTTTTTAATACCAAATATTTCTTTGGGAATACCTATTTCCATGTCATTTCTAACTTTAACCTGGCAACCCAGCCTCCATTTTTCCTGGATTTGTTTTCTGGTAAAATATCCAACTTCAGTAGGCAAAATGTCACCTGCTCCTGAAAAGACCTGGCATTTACACATCGCACAAGTTCCTCCACCCCCGCATGCACTTGGCAGGTATATCTCATTGTCGGAAAGAACATTTAGCAGGGTTGGCCCTGATGTTACTTCAAGCTCTTTCTCTTCATTAATTGTTAATTTGACCGGCCCGCTAGGAACAAGCTTAGACCTTGCATATAGTAATAGCGCAATTAACAGAAGCATTACAACAAAAAATATTGCAATACTTATTCCAATAATGCCAAAATTTCCTATACCAAGAAGTATCATATTTTATAATTTATATTAGTCTTTTACTAATTATTTTTTCAAATTTATAGTTGTATTCCCATAAAGCTCATAAAGGCTATTCCCATTAAACCAGTAATTATAAAAGTGATGCCAAGCCCCCTGAGAGGTGCCGGCACGTTGGAATACCTTATCTTTTCCCTAATAGCAGCTATACCAACAATAGCAAGGAAAAAGCCTGCTCCACTTCCGACACCAAATGTTGCTGCTTCTCCAATATTTACAAAATTTCTTTGCTGCATAAACAATGACCCGCCTAAAATGGCACAATTAACAGCAATTAAGGGTAAAAATATCCCTAAATTACTATACAAAGTGGGGCTGAATTTTTCTATTATCATTTCAACCAGCTGCACCATTGCAGCAATTATTGAAATAAACAGTATAAAAGTAAGGAAGCTTAAATTTACCTCAGCAAACTGGGGGCTTAACCATTGAAGTGCACCCTTAGCTAAAATATAGTTTTCGATAAGATAGTTAACCGGTACAGTTATGCCCAATACAAAAATTACAGCCAGCCCAAGTCCGGCAGAAGTGTTGATAGTTCTTGAAACTGCCAGGTAAGAGCACATTCCAAGGAAGTATGCTAAAACCAGGTTTTCAATAAATATCGCCTTGACAAAAATGTTTATATATTCTATCATTTATCTATATTTTTCAGGTTTTACATTAACTAACATCTATTAGCTCTCTGTCTCTTGCCCTGTGAATCCAAATAATGATACCAACAGTAATTAGAGCCATTGGGGGCAAAATCATTAAACCATTATTTTCATACCCAAGATCATAAAAGGCCTGGGGAATAACCTGGTGTCCCATTAGTGTACCTGCACCAAAGAGTTCTCTTACAATTCCAACAACCAGCAAGATTGCTCCATAGCCGGCAGCATTCCCTACACCATCAAGAAAAGATGGCCAAACCTTATTGTTAAGGGCAAATGCTTCAAGGCGTCCCATGATTATGCAGTTTGTAATTATTAATCCAACAAATACCGAAAGCTGTCTGCTTACATCATATACAAAAGCTTTAAGTATCTGGTCAACTAATATTACAAGGGATGAAATAACCACCAGTTGCACAATAATTCTAATTCTTGGTGGTATAGTTTTTCTTAAAATTGAAATTATAACATTAGCCAATCCCATCACGGCAACTACCGATACTGCCATAACAAGGGAGGCTTTTACCTGGACTGTAATAGCAAGGATCGAACATATTCCCAATACTTGCACAGTAATAGGGTTATCCTTACCAATAGGGTTTGATAATAGCCTTTTGTTTTTTAAAGAAAATAAAGGCTCTTGTTGTGAATTATTATTACTCATATAGCTTTGAGTTTTTTGAAAAATGGTTCATAAAGTTTAAGTCCGTTACTAATCATATCGTTAAGGCCATTTGATGTAATTGTCCCCCCGGTTATAGCGTCAACGCCGTGAGGGTCATCATCACGTGCACCACCCCTAATTGCGCTAACTGACCTGAAGGCTCCTGCATCATCATATATCTTTTTGCCTTTAAACTGGCTTTCGAATTGTGATTCAGAAATTTCTGCGCCTAATCCAGGAGTTTCAGCAGAGTGGTCAAAGTTCGCTCCTAATATTGTGGTTAAATCTGCTTCAAGGCTTATATAGCCCCAGATTGGCCCCCACAATCCGGAGCCATACAATGGAATAATATAAATAGTATCGTTTTCAATTTTTGCAATGTACAATGGCAAATTTCTATCTTCGGGTTTCTTGCGGTTTTCTTCTGCCATATCAATCTCAAATGCATCACCTTCAATTTCCACACCCTGATAATCAAGGATTTTTGCATCTATTATATACTCACCAAAAAGCTCTTCTGCATTACTTTTTGTAGATTCAATATTTATTGAAGCCAGGATATTCTGGATCTTTTCGATACGGATATTTCTTTCCTGAAAGGGGCTCAGCAATGTTGCTGCAGTTGAGAGTACAATAGCCACAATGATTACCATTGCGCTTGCATAAAGAAAAATATACCGATTGCTATACATAATTTGTTTTTTTCAAAAAGTTAAACACTTTATTTTTATGCTGCTTTCAGCCTCTTAAGCCTTCGCTTAATATTAGCCTGAATGACGTAATGGTCAATTAAAGGAGCAAAAATATTCATAAATAAAATAGCCAGCATAATTCCTTCCGGATATGCCGGGTTCAATACCCTGATAAGTATTGCAATAATACCAATCAGTAATCCATAAATATATTTTCCGGTACCTGTTTGGGATGCAGTAACCGGGTCAGTTGCCATAAATACTGCACCAAAAGCGAAGCCTCCTAAGAAAATATGGTAATAAGCCGGAAGCTCCATAAGCGGATTAACAGCAAAAATATTCAGTACACTTGCCATCAAAAAACCACCAACAAAAACAGACAGCATAATCCTCAGGCTGCCAACTCCTGTGGCAACCAGTATAACAGCTCCAAGCAGAATTGCCAGTGCAGAGGTCTCTCCAATAACACCAGGAATATTACCAATAAACATTTCCATTATCGAAGGCATCGCGTTATACATTTCGTTATAAGTCATTTCGCCGCCGGCTGCCAAAGCACCCACTGCCAGAGGTGTTGCACCAGAAAAACCATCAATTAATGCCTGCCCTTCCTGAAGCGTAGTATAAATATATACCTCTCCGGAAAAATATGCCGGATAAGCAAAGAATAAGAAAGCCCTTGCAAGCAATGCAGGATTAACAATATTCATCCCGGTTCCTCCAAAAACTTCTTTTCCAATAATTACGGCAAATATTGTAGCCAGTGCAACCATCCATAAAGGAGTAGTAACAGGTAGCGTAAGCGGAATTAACATACCAGAAACTAAAAATCCTTCATTAACTTCGTGGTCCCGCATTGTAGCAAACACGAACTCTGTAGCCAGGCCTGCCACATAAGTCACAACTATAATTGGAAACACTTTCAGGAAGCCAAAAATAAATTCATCAATAATGCCTTTTTGTTCTTCCAGGCCTATTGCAAGATAATGCTGGTTCCCGACATTCCACATTCCAAAAATCATGGCAGGTATTAAAGCAATAATTACAAAAAACATTGTACGCTTCATGTCTATGGCATCCCTGATATGGCTACCCTTACGCGTTACATTACCCTGCACAAAAAGAAAAGTCTCGAAAGCCTCAAATGTCCGATAAAGCTTTGGAAACTTCCCCCCCTTCTCAAAATTCGGTTTTATTTTATTAACTAAATTATTTAATGCTTTCAATTTTCTGTTGTTTTTGGTTTAACAATATTCAAAAACTTATTTAATTATTCAAATTCTTTTTTGATAAGGTCAAGCCCATCCCTGATTATTGTCTGAACTTCAGTTTTTGAAGTACAAACAAATTCACATAAAGCAAAATCTTCAGGAGCAACTTCATAAATTCCAAGCTTCTCCATCATATCAATATCATTAATTAAAATAGACTTTATTAACTGCACCGGATAAATATCCATTGGCAAAACCTTTTCGTATTGTCCGGTAATTACGTACGGGCGCTCACCGCTTCTCTTGTTGGTATTTATCCTGTATTTTTTCCAGGGGAATAAAAATGAGAAAAACGTTCTTGAAGTACTGAATTTATTAAATTGTGGAGTAAGCCAGCCAACAAGTTCAGGTTTATTTCCCTCAGGGATCAGAGTAAGCAAGTCATCATAAAAACCAATAAACCCATCAGGAGCAATTTGTTTTCCACTTAAAACATCTCCGCTGATATACCTGATATCAATATCTTCCTCTTTTTTGACATTATTTTCAACAAATGATGTTATTTTAGCTCCGTTTATAATTTTATAGTATCGCTGGTTCAGTGCTTCAGAGCCCACATGTGCAATTATTTTCCTTGCATCATAAACACCCTTTTCGAACAACCTTCCAATCATTATAACTCCCTGCACATCAAGATACCAAACCACATCGCCTTTATTTACAGGACTAATATGATGAATCTGTATTCCAATATTACCTGCAGGATGTGGGCCGCTAAAACAATGAATTTCAACATTCTCAGCCTCAAGATATGCTTTTGATGTTGTTTGTTTACAATGAACCGACAGATGAACGTCACCATCTGTGAGCTTGCTTATTGCATTTAATCCGGTTTGGAAAGTTTTCTCCTGCCCGTTTACAACAAAATCCATATCTGCACCCAGTGGCACAGTACTAAATGCCGAAATAAAAATGTTTTTAGGTTTATCCTCAGGATTTGATATTACTGAATACGGCCTTTGCCTGATTAGTGGCCACAAACCGCTCTTTAACAACTTTTGAATTATTTCATCCGATGACATGTTTTGAGGATCACCTGCCCCAAAGTCAATATAATCATCATTTTCATCAGGCGTTATTTGCAGTTCAAGAATACGCCTTTTTTCTCCTCTTACTAGTTTCGAAAACACACCACTTACCGGCGAAGTAAATATTGCTTTCTCATTATATTTATCAAAAAAAACAGGTGTGCCGGCTTTCACTTTTTCCCC
>PWND01000221.1 GCA_003557965.1 Bacteroidales bacterium
TTCAACAGTAAGCCCGGAAACACGCTGTACAACATTTGCAACAGTGAGGTCTGGTGACAATTCAATAGCTTTTGCTGAAATGGCATTTATGGCATTCATTGAATTTCGCTCCAGTGAGCGTACACTGGCCTCAGTATTCTGTATTCTTGAAGTAACAACAACAACCCCTTCCAGTGCAAATGATGTTGGTTTTAACGCTACATCAAGGTTTGTGTTGCTTGATGCGGAAATATTAACAGTGTAATCTTCGTACGACATGAAAGAAACCTTCATGTTATAATTTCCAGGCGGGATATTTAAAGAATATGAACCATCTAACCCTGATATAGTGTAATAGTTTAATTCAGGAATTACTATTGTGGCACCGGTTAATGGTTCGTTATATTCTTTATCATAAACCTTACCTTTAATATTTAGTATTGAAGATGATTCACTGCTTTTTTTAGCTGAGAAATTACTTTCAGAAGCAATTGATGAGCTGATAAGTATATTTGCTCCGAAAAGTAAAAGAATTAGGAAAGCTGATTTGTGTGATTTGAGCGTTTTAATAATCATTTGATTTTTAAATTTTGTTTTGCACTGCAAAATTGAATAATAGATTATTAAAACAGGTTTCAATAAAGTAAATGTATTGTAAAGGTTTTGATAAGGTTATGTTTCAAAAATGATACACTAATTTACACAGATGAATTGGATTTTTTCGAATAATGCTACTCATAGGCTTAAAAGTATTGCCAATCAAAACGTTTTAATATTTTGATTAGATATATTAAGGCATTGTAATAATAATGTAATAATTATGTAACAACCATGTGACTTTTTACTAATAATCTTGCATAGTAAGAAATCTAACATCCCTAATTAATAACATTAAAAACCAAATAACAATTTTTTTTAAACCAATTACATTTAATTATTTAATAAATTTGAAACATATATTGCTAAGCATAAACTAAATAATGTTTTAAAGGTTTTTATTAACCGCAAAGAAACGCCTGTAGAGGCATAAAACATAAAAACATGAATAAACATAAAATTTTAGTAGTGGATGATGAAGAAGATTTGTGCGAGATATTAAAATATAATCTTGAAAATGAAGGTTTTGAGGTAGAAATGGCTTATTCTGCAGAAGAAGCCTTAGAGTTGAATTTAGATACCTTTTCACTGCTTATTTTAGATATTATGATGGGAAAAATGTCGGGATTTAAGATGGCAGAGAAGATAAAAAAAGAGAAGAAGTTATCAGTTCCAATTATTTTCCTTACAGCAAAAGATACAGAAAACGATACTTTAACAGGATTTAGCCTTGGAGCGGATGATTATATTTCTAAGCCATTTTCTGTACGACAGGTAATTGCAAGGGTAAAAGCAGTGCTTAATAGAACAAATCCTAAAGTAAAACTGGAAGAAAGTATTATATATAAAGGCCTTAAAATTAATGCTAATAGAAAAATTGCACAGATTAATAATGAATCAATAAAACTAACAAAAAAGGAGTTTGAAATACTGAAGCTTTTAGTTGAAAATCCTGGTAGAATATATTCAAGAGAAGAAATTCTGGATGAAATATGGAAAGAGAACGTTATTGTTGGTGACAGGACAATTGATGTCAATATTGCCAGGATAAGAAAAAAAATGGGCAGTTATGGAAAAACAATAGTTAACAGATCAGGTTATGGATACTGCTTTGATTCTGAAAAAATTTAAAAAAACTCATCTGTTTTGAAAAACAAAACATCATATAAAAGAAAACTATTCCTGTATTTCTTTTTTATTTTTATAATTTTCACAATTGTAATAATTGTATTTCAATATAACCGTGAAAAACAATATAAAACACAAGAGCTTGAAAGTATATTAGATAGTTATACAGGATTCGTAAATAGTTTTATTGTCCACAACAATATATACGAAAAAGGTGTTTTTTCAAAACTTGACTCTATAGTAAAAATCCTTCCAGAAAGTGATATCAGAATAACAGTAATAAACCTAAATGGAGATGTTTTGTATGATAGTTTTTATGAAGAGTATTGGAATATGGACAATCATATAACGAGGCCGGAAATTCAAAATGCTATTTCTTCCAACAAAGGAGCTAACATACGTCTTTCGGAATCTACCAATCAGAATTTTTATTACTATTCGAGGCTTTATGAAAAATATTTTATCCGGGCTGCTGTCGTTTACAGTATTAGTATTAAGGAATTTTTACAAGCTGAAAGCCTGTTTATTTATTTTATTATATTGATTTTTTTTATTACCAGTGGTATATTACTATACGTTTCTGATAAAATAGGAAAATCTATTCTTAAACTTAAGGATTTTGCTTTAAGAGCAGGCAGAAATGAGAGCATAGACCTTCCTGTTAAATTTCCTGATAATGAGCTTGGTACTATTGGAAAACAAATTATTAATATTTATAGTAACCTGCAAAAAAGCAACAAGGAATTAATAAATGAGAAAGAAAAACTAATTCATCACCTTCAAGTATCACAGGAAGGAATCGCTTTATTTTCAAGCAAAAGTGAAAAAATTCTGGCAAATAACATATTTATTCAGTATTTGAACCTGATATCTGATACTCCTGCTATAATGGCTGATTACTTTTTAGAGGTAAAAGAGTTCAAGCCGATAAAAAACTTTATTAAAGAACATTTATCGAACGAATATCTATCTAAAAGTGAAAAACTTCCCATGCTAAAACATATTGTTGAAAAGAACAAAAGAGTTTTTAATATTCAATGCATAATATTCCATGATAAAAGCTATGAAGTTTCAATTAATGACATTACAAAAGCTGAAAAACAAAAAAAGTTGAAGCAGCAAATGACATCAAATATTGCTCATGAGTTAAGAACCCCGGTTAGTTCTATAAAAGGATATTTAGAAACATTAATTGATAATAGAGATATTAACACTGAAAGACAAGAATACTTTTTAAAAAAAGCTTCTTTACAGATTGACAGGCTTTCTGAATTGATAAGGGATATTTCTTTATTAAATAAAATAGAAGAGGCAACTAGTTTATTTGTACTCGAAAAAGTTAATGTAAACAAAATTATTGAAGACGTAGTTGAAAACCTTCATTCACGTATTGAAAATTCGGGTGCTAAGGTTGAATGCAATTTTACGAAAACCATTACTATTAAGGGCAATAAGGCTTTGATTTATTCCATATTTCAGAATCTTTTAGAAAACTCATTAAATTATGGAGGCGAAAATATAACTGTTACTATTCGGAAATATTTTGAAGATGATAATAACGTTTTCTTTTCATTTGCAGATAACGGTGAAGGGATAGCAGAAAACCATCTTTCAAGGGTATTTGAACGCTTTTACCGTGTTGATAAAGGAAGAGCCCGTTCAAAAGGAGGAACAGGGTTAGGATTGGCGATTGTGAAAAATGCAGTTCAATTTCATAATGGTGATATTTCGGTAAAACAAAGACAAGGAGGTGGTGCAGAATTTTTGTTTTCATTAAGAAAATGATATATGAAAGTCGCAATTAAGCCATTCGTTATCAACGTTGGCTCCAATTTTTTCATAAAGCTCAATAGCCGGAGTATTCCAGTTTAATACCTGCCACCTTATTCGCTTACATTTTTCCTTTTTTGCAACTTCAAATATCTTTTTCAATAGCATTGTCCCAACGCCTTTTCCGCGTAGTTCTTCTTTTACATAAATATCATCAAGGTATAATGATTTGCCAACCCAAGTGTAATATGCAAAAAAGTATAAGGCAAACCCCATGATTTGCTTGTCTTGATTTTCGGCAATAAAGCATTTGAAAAAATCCTTTTCTGTATTCATTTGCTCAGCAGTATTAGTAACTTTCTCCGGAGCTTTTTCAAACTTTGCAAGCTCTTTAATCATTTCCAAAATAGCAGGAAAATCAGCTTCTGTAGCTTTTCTTATAGTTGTTTTCATCATATATTAATTAAGCCCATCCCTCCTTCTGAGGTTTCTTTATAAATATTTGGCAGGTCATGGCCTGTTTGGTTCATGGTTTTCACAATAGAATCAAAAGATACGAGATGCTGGCCGTCAGAAAGCATAGCAAATGTAGCCGTACTTAAGGCCTTTTCAGCTGCAAAGATATTTCTTTCTATGCACGGAATTTGCACCAGTCCTCCAATTGGGTCACAAGTAAGCCCAAGGTGATGTTCAATCCCCATTTCGGCGGCATACTCAATTTGCATTGCAGTACCACCCAAAAGCTGTGCAACGGCGGCACCGGCCATAGAGCAAGTTGTTCCAATTTCGCCCTGGCAACCAACCTGTGCACCTGAGATTGAAGCATTTGTTTTTACCAAATTACCAATTAATCCCGCAGTTGCCAATGCCCTGTATATTTTCTGGTCGCTAAAGTCAAAACTATCCTGCATTCTTTTGAGTACAGCCGGCACAATACCGCACGAACCGCAAGTTGGTGCCGTTACAATAATTCCACCACCGGCATTTTCCTCTGCTACGGCAAGGGCATAAGAAAAAATGAGGGTATTATCCCTAAGTGAGCCGGTATAGTTCTTGGCTTTAACAAAATATGATGCAGCCTTTCTTCTGAGCTTTAAGTTACCGGGCAAAACTCCTTCAGCCTCAAGGCCTCTTTTTATAGATTCTTTCATTGTATGCCATACCTCTGCAAGGTAATCATAGATTTCTTTTCCCTCAACCTCCTCTACCAATTCCCAGAAAGACTTGCCGGTTTTTTTTGCCCATTCCAAGATTTCCAACATGGTAGAATAAGGGTATATTGAAGCGTGAGCTCCCTCTACCATATCACCTTCAATTTTTCCGCCACCAACACTAAAAACAACAGCCTCATCAAAAA
>PWND01000037.1 GCA_003557965.1 Bacteroidales bacterium
GTTTTTTTTAACTAATAAAACGATTACTATGAGAACTAGCATATTAATTTTTATTCTATTTACCATAAACACATTGCCATCGGCTATTACGTTTGGCCAAAAGCCAACAACAAGCCTCTTTAATCCATTTACCATAGACATAGACCCAATGGAGCGCTTGCTGCTGGTCAATATTGAAAATGACCCTGATACCCTTTATATTGGTTTTGAACCGCAAGTCTTTGATGATTCTGTTAATGGTACCGGGCACCTAATTATCGCCTGGCGCACAGATGGAAAAGTTGATGTTTACCATCAGCCCGGCTTAAAATTAGATCCTGAAAAATATAGTATTGCCGGAAAGGGACTGGCTAATATGCTTGAAAGGGACTTAACAGATGGTTTCTTCTATGTTAATGACAGTGGTGTGCAAGCCATGTATGAGTTTTCTGACTTGTATGGACGGGTGATAAGCTTGAAAATAAAAGAAAACCATCCTAAAAAGCGCAAAACGTTTGGCCTGTTAGCACCTATGGGCGATGCGGCAGAAAATCCTCATGCTATGCCTTTAGTATTGTTGCAGGATTTTTATTTCGTCAGACAAAAACACTCTGACATTGAAGTTAAAATCGATGGAAGGCCGCACGAAGTTGATAATTTGCCTGTTTCCATTGACCGAACAAAAATGACTTTTATTCGGTATAGTACCAAACCTATAATTGCAACTCTCAATACTGAATTTAGTGGAGTTATTCAGGATATTTCTGTAGAAAATGGCAGGGAAACTATAGCTTCAGATGATTATGAAATTAAGCTGGAGTGGAGAGAAGATAAGTCTTTTATTCGGTCTATAAAAAGAAACAATCAAATACATCCGGTGATTCTGCATTTTGATAATGCATTCCCAAATATCGTTGACCTTGAAAATAATTCTACCATAAAAGGTTCGTTTACAATAGAATCTCATCCGTCAACCGGGAAGATCAAGGGTGTTTATAGAGTAGAGAAAAATGAGGATATAATAAACATCTCTATGATTCCTTCAAAAGGTTGGTATCCGGTTAAAAACAAGCTTTCGCTCAGGTTTATGTACAGGGTTGCAAAAGTTTTCAGAAAATGGCCAACAACTTATGAGTGGAATGCACAAGTATTCAAGTCGGTTGATGGATATAATATGGAGTCTAAATGGGAAAGAGTAAACAGGGAGTAATCTTTTTATCAAAACCACTATTCAGGCCTTAGTTTTTAACTGCTATTTTGTGTATGACTGGAGCATTATCTTGTCTGGCAGCAGGCCTTGTTGTAATGCATTAATAATATCTAATGTAGAATTTAATTTTAACTGTCTGTTAATGTCACTTCTTGCTTGGCATGAGTTGATATTCCAGCTTTTCCCTGTGTTTGCCAGGTGTAGTACTTTTGAGTAGTCAATAAACAAATCAGGTTCACCTAATAAGTCGAAATCATTATACGTTTTTTCCTTCCATATTTCCCTGTTGTCAAATTTTGCCGAAGAATTATTACGCATACATACAGTCTTCACAGGATAAAACTGTCGGAAAAAGCCAAGATTATGAGTAAACTGCTCTATTGCCTGTTGCATATTTCCATTACATGTGGCATAATCATCATAATGATAACCTATTTCGTGTCCGTATAAAGATATTTCTTTAATTGTTTTTTGGCTGTTGCTGTTACTTAAAGCCCTGAAATAATAAGTTGAATTAACTCCGAGAAGTTTTTCAATTATTGCCATTTCAAGGGCGTTTTCAAGATGCTCATTAACATCGTGCCTTAAAATAAATACTTTATCAGCAGGATAATTAAGGAATGACTTTACAGTCTGAGTATTATAACCAGCTGCTTTTATTGCCTCCAGGAGTTTTTTATATGTAATTAGGTTAAAGTCCATATTTAGTTTGCATAGCTAATTAAAAATTCCACTTAAATTCTTCCAGCTGATTACATCAATGCCTTCTGTTCTTTTCTGGCCGGTATCACCGGCATAAATAATTTTCCCGTGCTTTTCTTTGGAGAGTTTTAACAAATACCGCAAACTTTTAAAAAACTCACTTTGTATTGTTTTGCCGGATTTGATTTCTATTGGAACAATTTTGGACGTTTTGTCAACAATCAAGTCTATCTCCCTTCCGGTTTTATCACGCCAAAAATATAGCTTATGCTTAATGTCATTATTAAGTTTTTGTTTAATAATTTCTGATACAACCAAACATTCAAACAGAGCTCCTCTTAATGGGTGAGACTGTAAATGTTCTTTTTTATGAATACCAAGTAAAGAAGATGCTACGGCTGTGTCGTAAAAATAAAGCTTAGGCCTTTTAACTATCGTTTTGTTATAGTTCTTATAAAAAGGAGGCAATAAAAACACTATAAAACTAGTGGCTAAAATGCTAATCCACGATTGAATTGTTTTAACATCAACACCCACTTCAACTGACAAAGAAGTGTAGTTAAGCTCTTGGCCTGTTCTGCCGGCCAGTAGGCGCATAAACTTTTCAAAAACCAGAAGGTCTGATACATTTTTAATTTGTCTGACGTCCCGTTCAATATATGTCCTGATATAATTAGGCATCCATTCCTGAATATCAATTTTTTGATCATAAACGGGAGGATAAAAGCCATTAATAATGTAATCATTTTCAGAGTATGATAAGCCATATTCGCTGACCTCATCCAAGCAAAACGGTAAAAGATTCAGATATCCAACCCTTCCGGCTAAGGATTGACTGATTTGCTCATTAAGTAAAAAGTTATTGGAGCCTGTTAGAATAAAGTGTCCCGGTTTACTCTTACTATCCAAAACCTCCTGCAAGTAAGAAAACAACATGGGGCTTCTCTGTACTTCATCCAATATTGCACCATCAGGAAATTGCTCTAAAAACCCCCTTGGGTCTTCTGTTGAGAACAGACGATTATCGGGGTTTTCTAACGAATAATATGGTATATCTGGAAAAACAGCTTTAACCAGAGTTGTTTTCCCGGATTGTCGTGGCCCGGTAACAGCAACAGCCTTAAAAGATGAAGCCAGTTTTTTTAATCTGTCAGTAGCTATCCTGTTTATCATACTGCAAATATATGAATTATATGGAATTGGATTCCATTTATTTCCGATTTTGTTTGTTTTTGCCATACCCAAAACCTCAAACCCCAAACCTGTTTTTTAACCACAGTGTTACACAACTTGTCCCGCTTTTGCGGGAGAGTTTTTTCACAGAGTTGCACGGAGATTGGTGATTAGTGACTGGTGACTAGTGATTAGTAAACCTTATTCTCAACCTCAGCCTCAACCTTAACCTTGTTTTTAGCTTCCCATCCCACTCTCCAAAACCATCCAGTTCATTAAAGAAATCCCTGAAACGACAGTGTTTTTAGAGCCGTTATATATGAGTTTTTTATTTATCTTTATTTCAGAATCTGAAATTCTATTTAAATTCTTTAAATAATCCTTATTAAAAGTCTGGCCAGCCTTAATTTCAATTGCAGTAATTTCCATGGTGTTCTTTTCAATTATACAATCTATCTCTGTTCCATTGCTCTCTCTCCAGTAATAAACGGGTGGGCGCTTGCCTGAGTGATGAAATTGTTTAATGATTTCACTTATAACCAGGTTTTCAAAGAGAGCACCATACAAATAGTGTGTTTTTAAGACATCCGCACTATTTATTCTAAGCAATGAGCATGCAAGCCCGGTGTCATAGAAATATAGTTTTGGGGATTTGATGATTCTTTTATTAAAATTTCTATGATACGGCTGCAGTTGATACACAATAAAACTTGCTTCCAGCAGCGAAATCCATGCCTTTGCTGTGTTTACAGCTATTCCGGCATCATTAGCCAGTGATGTAAGATTTAAAACCTGTCCAATTCGTCCTGCACATAAGCTGATAAACCTTGAAAAGGAATTAAGGTCTGTAATCGCTTTAAGAGAGCGAATATCTCTTTCAATATAAGTTTGAAGATATGAAGGATAAAAATCTGATGCACTTATTCCGGCCTCGTGCAAACGAGGATAGTATCCATTATAAATTGCTGTATAAGCATCCTGTTTTTTATTTAACTCTTTTATGCTGAAAGGTAGCAAGTGTCCAATAAAAACTCTTCCAGCTAGTGATTGAGATATTTTCTCATTCATCAAAAAGCTCTGTGAGCCGCTTAGGATATATTGTCCGGGTGTATTACGTTCATCTGATATAACTTGTATATAACTGAAAAGATCAGGAAGATTTTGAGCTTCGTCAAATATAACCCTGGGGCCGTTATTTTTTAAAAATGCAATTGGATCTTCACTTATAAGTTGACGGTGATCCATTCTTTCAAGGTTATAATAATTATAATCCTTAAAAGCGTCTTGCAGCATTGTTGTTTTACCGGACTGCCTTGGCCCTGTTAAAGATACCACAGGGAATTGTTTAAGCATTTTCTTAAGATGCTGAGTTATTGTGCGCTTAATTATCATTTTTTGTATTTATGCAATGTAAATGCAAAATTACATATTTATTATAAATATTGCAAATAGTTTTCTTTGAAATTACCAGTTTCCCACTTCCACTTACCCAAAACCCCAAACCCCAAACCTATTCTTTACCACAGTGTCTCACAACTTGTCCCGCTTTTGCGGGAGTGTTTTAGTCACCCTTCAAGTCTCAGTCTCTAAGTTCTCTCCGGTCTCTTAGTTCCCTTCGTTCTCTTCGTTCTCTCTATCCCTCCGTTCTCCCAACAATCTCTCTTTTAGTAAAGAAAACCAAACAGCCATAATGGTATTTTGTTTTTAAAGCCGTATTCAATATCATCAGCAGCAATAAATGCATTTTGCACA
>PWND01000220.1 GCA_003557965.1 Bacteroidales bacterium
CTGAAATATCAACATATTTATGTGTTTTTGTTTTGTTTTTTGTTAATGAAATGAAGTCTTTTTAACTGTATTTATGTTTTTTATTGTGAATATATTAACTTTGTACGATTAGTTTATCTGAATTTTTATCGAATTTAACAATTATATATTGAATATAACTCATCAAAAAAATAAGTCATGAATAAAAATATTTTGCGTACTTCTCTGCTCATAATTGGTATATTGGTTAATACTTTATCCTACGGGCAATATACTGTAAAGCCATCAGAAATAAGGTTAACCGACTTAAATGGTGAAAGCCTGTTAGTAACTGACAAAGAGGTTAGCTATGAAGTAATTTGGGAGGAAACATTTGATGGTGGACTGCCGGCTGACTGGCAAAACGTAAACCTAAATGATTTTTGCTCTTTTCAGCATACATACTCCGGCCCTCAAGGGCCATTTTCAGTGGATGTCCCCAGGATAAACTCAACAACTGCTTATAACGGTTTTATGATCCTTGATAGTGATTATTGTAATGCACAAAATATTGATAATGATAATCCATTTGAAACTGTTGATGCTTATATTGAATCTCCGCCCGTTGACTTATCAGATTACCCTAATGTCGGGCTTAAGTTTGAACATTTCTTCAGATATTGCTGTGACCCCGATATGATTGAACTGAAAGTCCTCGTTAGTAATAACGGTGTTGACTGGGTCTCTTTTGATGTAAGTGAAGGACTTGCACCAAATAATACCAGCAGCAATCCGGAAGTTAAAATTATTAATATATCAGGTGTTGCAGGTGAAAGAGAAGAAGTATGGGTTAGATTTCATAAAAAAGGTGCAACACAATATTTTTGGATGATTGATGATGTTAGCCTTATATCTTTAAATGAAAATGATATTGAAATAGTTGATGTAAGGCATGATGGATATACGTATATTCCTGATGGATTATTAAGTGAAATGCAGTTTTCTGCGAAAGTGAAAAATTCGGGTTTCAAAGTTCAAAATGATCTGCAATTAACTGTTAATGTTAATGACTACCTGTTTTCAGGGCAAAGTAATATCATTTCTTCAATACTGCCATCATCAGAATTACTAATTGACATTACTGAACCTTATACTTTTCCTGCAAAAGGGCAGTATAGTATTAGTTATGAAATTAGCCAGTCACAAGAGGACCAAGTGCCTGAAAATAATTTTAAAGAATCTGTAGTTAATGTTGTTGATTCTGTGTTTGCCAGAGACAGGGGCATCTATAATCCCGGTAGCCTTGTTTGGCCGGCTCAACTGGAAATATCCTACACCGGTAATACCTTTGTTCCGGATAACTCAGGTACAGCAACCTCAATCTCTGTTGCCCTCCATGAAAATACTATAGAAGGAGAGGAGATGGCTGTGGTATTGTTTAGCTATTCAGAGGCTGATGGATTTGTTGAAATATCAAGATCCCAAATGCATGAAGTTACCGAAGATGATATAAACTCAGAAGCAGGTGACGCATTATATATTTCATTAAGTATTGACGATGTTGAATTGGATGCAGGTAATATATACCTTGCTGCTGTTGAATATAGTAGTAATGATCTGGCTGTTGCTGCTGATAAAAGTGTATGGCAACCATCAGAAGCTTCTTTTTCAAAAATTGGTGGTGTATGGGAAGAAGAGATAAACACACCCATGGTAAGGCTCAACTTTGGAAATAATGAAGGGGTATGCGATATTCAGGCATATTTCAATATTAATCATGATTTTTGTGAAATGGGCAATGCAAGTATTTATGCATATCCTTTAACCGGTTCTGCTCCTTACAGCTATGAATGGGAAACAGAACCCGGTTTAAATGAACCTTATATATCAGGTTTATCAGCTGGTGAATATTCTGTTACTATCACCGATTCTTTTGAATGCAGCAAAGAGTTTGAGGTTGTAATTGAAGTCAGGGATATTGAATATGAGCTTGAAGTTATTGAAAGTGCATGTGGTGGGGCTAATGGTGTTGCTATTGTTACGCCTGTTACAGGTGAGCCTCCCTTCTCATACTCATGGAATACTACGCCTGAACAAACAGATTCTATCGCTACAGGACTTGAGCCCGGCTCGTATGTGGTTGTTATCTCTGATGCTAATAATTGCGAAATAGAAGTAGATGTAGAAATAGAAAGTATTCCTTCTGTTACTCTTTCTTATGAAACTGTTAAACCGGTGTGCCTTAACGATAATGGCAGCATCTTGATTACGCCTGTTACCGGCACTCCTCCTTTTAATTTTGAATGGAGTGATGATGAAAGCTTAAATGAACCATTTAATGAGAACTTAGCAGCAGGTAACTATACAATTGTAGTTACAGACGATAATGCTTGTGCTGGAATTGCTGAAATTGAACTGGAAGCAATAGAAAAAGAACTTGTTGTTCTGGGTGATATTGTTCACGCAACCTGTGAAATGGCAAATGGAGCAATAATGCTGAATGTTACTGATGGGGAAGAGCCTTTTGAGTATTTATGGAGCAACAACTCTACAGATAAAGATCTTCTTAATATTGATGCAGGGATTTATTCAGTTACAGTTACGGATCACTGGGGCTGCGTTGGAGAGGCTGAATTTGAAATAGAAAACTCCGGTGAAGCATTGATTGTGGATTTTACTGTTTCCAACACTACTTCATGTGGCGAAAGTGATGGATATATTGAAGTTATCGAACCGAACATTAATTATACTTACTCATGGTATTCGGATAATGAAGAATATATTGACGAAGGGCCTGTGCTTGCCGATATACCATCAGGACATTATATCCTAAGGGCAATTCATAACTACTTTGGCTGTGAAGAAGAGTTTGATATTTTTGTTAATGATGATGACCTCCCCGAAATGACAATACAGAAAGATCACATATCATGTTATGGTGAAGAGGATGGAAGTATCGTTATAAATATTCCGGATGATGATTTTGATTTTTATTGGTCAACAGGCAGTACTGACTCATACATAACTAATCTTTCAGAAGGTGAGTATTTCGTTGAAATAGAAAGTGAAGAATGCTTTGCAGTGTTTTACTTCACTATTATTGAGCCTGAATTGCTTGAGATTAGGGATATTGAAGTTGCAGACCCAAATTGTCATAATTATGAAGATGGCTCTATTGAAGTTGAAGCTGAAGGTGGAACACCGGGGTATAGCTTTATCTGGGACAATCAAATGACAGGTAGTCATATCTCGGGACTACCCGCAGGAATTTATAATCTTACTGTTACAGATGCGAATAATTGCCAGGCTGAAAGCTCATATACTCTTATTAATCCCGATGAAATAGAAATTTACGGACAGGTTGTAAATCCAAGCCAGGGAGAAGATAATGGCTCTATTAATGTTAATGTTATTGGTGGAGTAGGGGAGTTGACTTTTGAATGGGATTCAGGACATACCGGATCATATATTACAGGACTTGGGCCCGGATTATATATGGTTACTGTTACAGATGAAAATGGCTGTACGGCAGAAGAAACATTTGAGCTATTTACTACATCAATTCATGATGCAGAATTTGCTGAAAACATCTCGATTTACCCAAATCCAGCTAAAGATTATATAAATATTGAATTCATAGAGGTACATGGAAATCAATGGAATCTTAAGCTGTATGATACGCGTGGTAACTTGTTGCGTAACATTGACCTATATGACGAAGGCTCAATTAATATGATTGATTTATCAGGTTACTCTGCCGGAGTATATATTTTGAAAATTTCGTCTGAAATTGGTGCATTGAAGGAGCTTATTATTGTTAAATAATATTTTTGGTTAAATACAATAATGGCAAAACCCTATTTAAGCTTAATTTATAAGGACTTTCTACTTGAATTGAAGAATAAATCAACCATTGGAAGTATTCTTCTTTACCTTATCTCAACAGTTTTTATTAGCTACCTTGCATTTGAAGGAATAATATCTGATAAAGCCTGGAATGCTTTGTTCTGGATTATTGTCTTGTTTACTGCTTTTAATGCTGTACTAAAAGGATTTGTCCAGGAAGGAGAAAACAGAAACTTATATTATTATAAAATTGTAAAACCAACAGTTTTTATTAATTCCAAAATTATTTACAATACAATTTTGTTGCTAATATTGATTTATTTAGCATTTACTGTTTTTGTTTTTTTTATGGGGAATGCTGTTGAAAACCTTGCTTCATTTTTAATTGTTTTAGCTGCTGGTGTTATTGGGTTGGCAAGTATATTAACTCTTACCGCAGCCATTGCATCAAAAGTAAGAAACAACTTTACATTGGTTACTGTTTTAAGTTTTCCGGTTGTTTTGCCACAGCTCATTATTATCCTGAATTCGTCTGAAAAAGCTATAACCGGAGCAGGTTTGGATAGTTTACTTCCATATCTGCTCATTAGCCTTTTAATATCTTTTATTGCTATTGTTTTAACGAATGTTCTTTTCCCTTATATTTGGAAAGAATGAAATTTTTTATAATTTCATATTATCAAAAATAAACATAATAACTGGAATAACTACATATGACGTCATTTGCTAAAGATAATTGGTGGAAAATATTATGCATACTAATACTTATTTACGTAATTATTGGCGGATTGCTTTTTGAAGTTCCTGAAATGCCTGTATTAAGGGAGACTATAAGAAATATATATTTTCATGTCGGAATGTGGTTTGCAATGATTTTCATATTGTTCCTGGCTGTTGTAAACAGTATTATGTTTTTAAGAACCGGTAAAGCTAAATATGATATAAAAGCCCTCGCAATGGTACATACAGGGCTGTTATTTGGCTTTATGGGCTTGTTTACAGGTATGATCTGGGCTCAATATACATGGGGCTCTTTTTGGGTTAACGACCCGAAATTAAACGGTGCAGCAATAGGAATAATTACTTACCTGGCTTATATCGTTTTAAGAGGCAGTATAGAAGATTTTGATAAAAGAGCCAGGCTCGCAGCTGTTTATAATATATTTGCATTTGTAATGTTTTTCCTTTTTATAATGGTTATACCAAGAATGGCTGTTGCTTCAATTCATCCGGGTTTAGACGGGAATCCTGCTTTGGCAACCGGCGACCTTGACCCTTCAATGAGAAAAATATTTTATCCTGCTGCAATCGGATGGATGATGCTTAGCTACTGGATAGCCCAGATACTGTTTAGAATAAAAAGGATTGAGTATAGATGTGATAAACTGGAGATAGGTTAAATCGTATTTATTTATTAAAACTTTAATAATAACAATATGCTCGAACAAGATGGAAAAATAATGGTTGTAGTTATAATACTGTTGGTAATTTTTATCATCATAGGATTTGCTTTAATCCTTTTTGACTCAAGGCTCAAAAAAGCAGAGAAAAAGCTTAAAGAGCTTGAAGACAAAACGCCAAAAACGTAATTATTTAACATACAACAGCCTAAACTGTTATTAATACATGAAAAAAACACATATTGCACTTTTGGTTTTCCTGGTTATGGCTTTAGCAGCAATTATTGCACTTGTGTACGAAGCTGATACGTATGCTACTTTTACTGAGGCAAAACAACACCCCGACAGAGAATTTAATATAATTGGAACACTGGAAGCATCTTATCCTATTGAAGAACTTATTGTTGATAATACTTTATTGCTAAGCTTTTACATGTCAGACAGTGAAGGAACTAAAGCGCTTGTAAATTATTTTGGAGCAAAACCCACTGATTTTGAGAAGTCGGAGCAAGTTGTATTAGTGGGAAGTTATGATGATGATGTATTTATAGCATCTTCATTACTTCTGAAGTGCCCATCTAAATATAATCCTGATGAGATGGATGAAAAAATTTATACAGCTACAGAATAGGAATTCTATTTATTGCCATCAATGTATTCAATAATTTCCGGCAATCTTTTTATCATTGCAAGTTCTTTCATTTTATTTCTTGCATCAATAGCAGGGCTTCCAAAATAAACCTTCCCGCCACTTAAAGATTTTGCAATTCCTGATTGTCCTAAAACTACAGCTCCTTTACCAATTGTAAGGTCTTTCTGAACTCCAACCTGTCCCCATAATATTACATCATCTTCAATAGTAACACAACCGGCAATGCCAACCTGTGAAGCAAACAAGCAGTTTTTGCCTACTTCCGAATCATGTCCTACCTGGATATGGTTGTCTATTTTACTTCCTTTGCCAATTATCGTATCACCGGAAACGCCTTTGTCAATAGTACAACATGCCCCAATTTCAACATCACTTTCAATAATTGCCCTTCCACATGATGTCATCTTATCCCATCGGTCAGGCCTGCGCTTAAAATAGAAAGCATCAGCACCAATTACAGTTCCCGAATGAATAATTACATTATCACCAATAACACTGTGGTCGTATATGCTAACATTAGCATGTATCAGGCAGTTCTTTCCAACCTCAACGTTATTACCAATAAATACACCGGGCTGTATAATAGTGCCTTCTCCTATTTGCGCTGAGGCACTTATCATTTGGCTGCAACTATTAAATGGCCTGTGCTTGTTAACAAGGTCAACATAATCTTTAAAAGGGTCGTCAGAAAATATTAAAGCTTTACCGACTGGTGCTTTAACCTTCTTGTTTATTATAATTGTTGTAGCAGCCGAACTTAATGCTTTATCATAATACTTAGGATGGTCAACAAAAGTTAAATCTCCGTTTTCTACTTTATGAATTTCGTTGATTCCGCTTATTATAAACTCAGGGTCGCCTTCAAAATCAGCTTTCAATATTGTGGCAACTTGTTCTAATGTTAATGGTTTTGCTAACTTCATTGATACTTGTTATTTGCTTCTTACTTAACCCTTTCACTGTATTCTTGTGTGCGGGTATCAACTTTAATTACTTCACCCTCTTCAATAAAAAGTGGAACGTTTACTTCTGCACCTGTTTCCAGTTTTGCCGGTTTTAATGTGTTTGTTGCTGTGTCACCTTTTACCCCGGGTTCTGTATATGTTATTTGCAACTCAACAAATGCCGGTAGCTCACAGTTTAATGGTGTTTCTGTATCGGCATGGAAAACTATTTCAACTTGCTGCCCGTCTTTTAACAGGTTAGGAGCGTTTATAATATGCTCAGGAATAGCAACTTGTTCAAAAGTTTCTGTATGCATAAAATGATAGCCAGTGTCATCTTTGTATAAATACTGATACTGTCTTCTTTCTACCCTGGCTATGTTTACTTTAACACCTGCATTAAATGTGTTCTGAAGAACTTTGCCTGTTTTTAAGTTTTTAAGCTTGGTGCGAACAAATGCCCCTCCTTTTCCGGGTTTTACATGTTGAAATTCTACTATTGTAAAAAGCTCATTATTAATCTCTAAGCAAAGTCCATTTCTGAAATCTGATGTTGTGGCCATAAATTTATTTATTAGGTTTCTTTGTTTATAAATGCAGCCACAAAAATAATAAAATTTAGAACTTGTAAATGTCCAAAAGTAATTTGATTTTTCAGAACGTATATTCTTTTACACTCTTAGAGAAATGCCTAAAGTCGTAATTAAAAACATGAAGGATATTGCTTTATTCTAAAATTATTGAACTTTTACAAGCAAAAGTTTCATCATTATTATTATTCGAAAAAACTATTGTTGTTCGGTTATTAGAATACTCTGAAAGGCAGTCTTTAAACCACTTCCTTCCTTCATAGTCTAAGTTTGTGCAGGGCTCATCAAGTAAAAGCATGTTGGAAGAACTGAATAAGCAAACTGCAATTTTAACCCTTTGTTTCATGCCTGATGAAAAGTACCTTATTGGCTTTTTAGAATTACTTCCCAGCTTAGTTAAGTCAATAACTTTTTCGGGTTTTAATCCCGGGAGTATTTGCCTCATACTAAAGTGAAATCTTAAAAACTCACTTAGAGAAAACTCTTCAATTAACTCCAGATGTGGCGATATTAATGATACATTAGAAAATATTTCCTGGCTGCTTAATGTTTTGCTGCCAAGGCTGTATGAGATATTCCCTTCTGTAAGATTGGTAAAGCCTGCAATTATTTTGAATAATGAAGATTTTCCTGCTCCATTACTTCCTAATACGGCAGTTTTTGAATTTTCCGTAAACGTATGATTTATGTTACGAAAAACCCATTGCCTGTCAAATCTTTTTCCGGCTTTATCAAGGGTTACTTGCATAAAATGCGCTTGGATTAATTTAAAATGTAATCGGAAAACACCGGCTTTAAACCGGTAAAACCTTTACTTTTCACTTGAGTTGTATCCTTTCATAATACCTCTTTGTGACTTATTAATAAAAGAGATAATTTCATCTCTTTCGGCACTTGCCGGCAGCTCAGTTTCAATAATGCTTAGAGCTTTTGAAACATTATACCTTTTAAGGTATAAAACTCTGTAAACATCTTGAATTGCATTGATTTGTTTATTATCATAACCCCTTCTGCGAAGCCCTATTGAATTTACCCCAACATAAGATAAGGGGTCTCTTGCTGCTTTGGTAAAAGGAGGAACGTCTTTTCTCACTAAAGAACCACCACTGATCATTGTATGTTTGCCAATATTAACAAACTGGTGCACTGCAGATAACCCGCCAATTATTGCAAAATCATCAATAATTATATGTCCGGCAAGGGTTGCTCCATTGGCCAATATACAATTATCTTTTATAACACAGTCATGAGCCACGTGTACGTAGGCCATTAGAAGGCAATTATTTCCAACAACAGTTTTGTTGTATGCTTTTGTACCTCTGTTAATAGTTACAAACTCGCGTATTGTTGTGTTATTTCCAATCTCAGTAGTTGTTTCTTCTCCAGCAAATTTTAAATCTTGTGGGATAGCTGATATTACCGCACCCGGAAATATTTTGCAATTTTTGCCAATGCGGGCACCCTCCATGATTGTTACGTTTGAAGCGATCCAGGTCCCTTCACCGATTTCTACATTGTCATGAATGGTTACAAAAGGTGAAATTGTTACGTTTTTTCCAATTTTTGCTTCAGGATGAATATAAGAAAGTGGTTGGTCCATATTACAGTATTAGCTCAGTTAATATTGTTGTTTCGGTTTTGTATTGAAATTAAATGCCAAAGATATTAATTCTCTGCGTTTTTTACAATTTGTGCCATCACTTCTGATTCAAGCACTATTTTGTTGCCTACATAAGCATATGCTTGCATGTGGCATAATCCTCGTCTGATTGGCGACAATAAGGTTAACTTAAGTATTAATGTATCACCGGGAACTACTTTTTGCTTAAATCTTGCATTGTCTATTTTTAAAAAATATGTACTATAATTTTCAGGGTCTTCAATGCCGGAAAAGATAAACAAACCACCGGCCTGTGCAAGTGCTTCAATCATTAATACACCCGGCATCACAGGCTCATTTGGAAAGTGCCCTACAAAAAATGTTTCATTATAGGTTACATTCTTTACTGCAACTATATGCTTGTCTGATAATTCTATGGCTTTATCAACAAGTAGAAACGGGTAACGATGCGGTAGCATCTTCTTAATTTTATTTATATCATATACTGGCTTTGCAGTTGGGTCGTACTTAGGTATTTTTGCATCTTCAATTTGTTTTTTCCTTATGTTTATCAGCTCTTTGGCAAACTTTATATTCGATGCATGGCCGGGTTTGCGTGCAATTATATGTGCTTTCACGGGAAAACCTGTAAGAGTGAGATCTCCCAAAATATCTAACAGCTTATGGCGTGCAGGCTCATTATTATAATATAACTCAAGGTTGTTTAATATTCCTTCCGGTTTTATATCAACATTCGGCTTACTGAAAACTTTAGCTAATTTATTAAGCTCATCCTGGGTAACATCCCTGTCAACAAAAACAATTGCATTGCTTAAATCTCCCCCTTTTATTAAATTGTTAGATAGTAGTAACTCCAATTCATGCAGAAATACAAATGTCCGGCAAGGTGCTATTTGCTCAGCAAAATCTTCTATATTGTTTAGCTTTGCATGTTGTGGTGGAAGTACTTTCGACTGAAAGTCAATCATACTGGAAATTTTAAAGGTATCACTGGGAACAGCAATTATTTCACAGTCTTTTTCCTCATCATAGAAGTGAATTGTTTCCTTAAGTTCAAAATATTCTAAAGCTGCTTGCTGTTCTATAACACCAGCCTCCTTTATTGCTTCTACAAAATACTTGCTGCTGCCATCCATTATTGGGGTTTCCGGACAGTTTACTTCTATCAGGACATTATTGACCTGCATGCCGGTAAGTGCTGCTAAAATGTGTTCAACGGTGGCAACACT
Source organism: Bacteroidales bacterium (assembly GCA_003557965.1). Classification (GTDB taxonomy): domain Bacteria; phylum Bacteroidota; class Bacteroidia; order Bacteroidales; family UBA7960; genus PWND01. Next base: position 10,241 of record PWND01000220.1, read on the forward strand.
ATTTCCGCCCTGCTCTAATGTTGTACCTCTTGATGTATTGGTTACATTCTCAACACTTGCTTTTATAATAGCATCAGGGCCTATATCTGTTCTTAAAAAGCGAATTCCGGTGTTTTCACCAGTTGGTTTTAAAGTAAGTGTAACTTCTTTTCCTGTGTGTAAACCCACTCCTTTCAGGGAAACCTCTTTTTTTATTGTTTTTTGCTTTTCACTCATGATGGCTTTATATTGTCAGTTGGTAATAATAAAACAATATTAAAGGCCTTTAGCCTTTAATAAAAGCTTTGCTATTAAATACTTGATTATAATACAATTTGTGATGATTGCATTAATTTTCGGGGCAAATATATCAAAAAAATATAGAACTGGAGTAATTTAAAAAGATGTTTTACTCTTTTGATAAAGATTTAATTTTGTTTTCGAGTTCTTCTATTCTTTTAATGAGTTTTTCGAAATTCCTGAAGTGGACGTATGCTTTTCTGTATTTTACAAGGTCAAATGCCGGAGAACCCATAATAACTTCATTGTCGGCAATATTTGAACCAATTCCTGATTGTGCTGCAATTTTTACATTATTGCCAATACATAAATGGCCGCTTATGCCTACCTGGCCACCTATCATACAATTGTCTCCCACCTTTGATGAACCTGCTATCCCACTTTGTGCAGCAATCACGGTGTTTTCACCAATTTGAACATTATGTGCTATTTGAATCAGGTTATCAAGTTTTACGCCCTTTTTAATAACGGTAGAACCTAAAGTAGCCCTGTCAATTGTAGTATTTGCGCCAACCTCTACATTATCATGAAGTATTACATTCCCGATCTGCGCAATTTTTTTATAATGATTATCGGTTTGCGGACTAAAACCAAATCCATCTGCCCCTATTATTGCTCCTGAATGTATGATGCATGAGTTGCCAATTTCTGAATGACTGTATATTTTAACACCCGAATTTAAAATACAGTTATCTCCGATTGTTACATTATCTGCAATATAACAATGTGAATGTATCATTACATTTTTACCAATAGTGCAATTCTCTCCAATATAAGCAAATTCACCAACATAAGTGTTTTCTCCTGTTTTTACACTTGCAGACACAAAGGCTAAAGATGAAATACCTTTCTTTTCAGGCTTGGATTTTTGATATAATTCTAATAGCCGTGCAAGCGAGTTATATGCATTATCAACCTTAATAATGGTAGTTTTTAATCCATCTTCCGGGTTGAAGTCATTGTTTACCAATACAATTGAAGCGTTGGTTTTATATATGTATGGGGTATATGCCGGATTTGAAAGAAAACTAATTGAACCTTCTTCGGCTTCTTCAATCTTCGAAACCTTATTTACCACTACATCAGGATTCCCCTCAATCGTTCCATGAAGGAAACTAGCGATCTCTTTTGCTGAATAATTCATTTATAATGACAATATATTGAAAATTGGGTCTTTTAATTTTAATGCAAGTTAGCAATAATTAATATATCCGCAAAATTATAAAAAATTACTAACTAAAAGAATAAAATGTAAAAATTGAATAATAACACGCCAATAAGACTATAATGGCAAAGTTGGCAATAAATTATTATAGGTGTTTTAAAACCTCTTTTGGATAACATATATAGTGCTTTTCCACGTCTTTTGTAATTACGGCGTCATTTAAGTAATCGCTTGCTTCTGTTAGCTCAACCAGTTCACCATTTTTCATCAATACATTTATGTTTCCTATTGCGGGATCATACGCGTTATTACATGCAATTCCCTTAAAAACAAAGTAATCCACGTGGTCGTCAGGCAATTTTAGTGTCTTTTTGGTGAGTTTGGTAATTTTCTCAACATAGCTTTCACTAAACTCTTCTCGCTGAATTTCTATTTTGTATAAGTTGCGGTTAATAAGATTACTGCATAACTTTGACAATACCTTGTCGCTACACTCTGCCCATACTTTTATTGATGCCAGCACATCAAAATCATCCAGTGCAGCAAAATTGTCAAGCAGGCTGCTGTCTTTTTCAAAATCAGCTTTATAATATTTCTTTGATAAAAATAAATTTAATGCGGGTGTTGAAAAAATCTTTTCTCCGCTCAATGATAGCTCTTTAGCCCTGCGCAGGATGTTAATGAGAAGGTTTTCTGCAGCTATTACTGTTTTGTGAAGATACACCTGCCAGTACATTAAACGACGTGCAATTAAAAATTTCTCTATCGAATAAACGCCTTTTTCATCAATAACAAGATTATTGTCATAAATATTCAGCATTTTTATTATGCGGTCATAGCTTATAACGCCTTCAGAAACTCCTGTAAAATAGCAATCTCTGTTTAAGTAATCCAGCCTGTCCATATCCAGTTGGCCGGAAACCAGTGAATATAAATACCCCTTGTTGTATTTGTTTGTGTAAATGTCTTTTGCCATTAATATACTGCTGCCAAATGTTTTTTCTAAACGATCAAAAAACAGTATTGACAAATCCTCATGGTTCATATTGTGAACAATTGAATCTTCCAGGGCATGTGAAAATGGCCCGTGGCCTATGTCATGAAGTAGTATAGCTATAGAAACTGCCAGTGCCTCTTCGTTAGAAATATCATGGCCCTTAAACCTTAAAACATCCAGAGCCTGGCTAGTCAGGTACATTGAACCCATTGCATGATGAAAACGGGTGTGCAAAGCTCCGGGATACACCAACTGTGTTAGCCCTAATTGCTTAATACGCCTCAATCTTTGGAAATATGAGTTTTCTATTAAATCAAATATTTCCTCAAACGGAACGTTTATAAATCCATATACAGGATCATTAAATATTTTTAATTTGTTTAAAGCCTGGCTCATTAATATTACCTTTTAGTAAAACTGTGTGATTTTTTAAACTTAATTCCAATTGTTTATTAAGTTTTGAATTTCAAATGTCGGTAATTTTAATTAAATTTGCTAATGTTCGAAAATTTAAAACAAAAAAGTTTTTTATTTTTTTAAATAATAATAAAGATAGCCTGGTATAGCTGATATAACACTAATAGGGCAATTCTTGCTAACATAATTTGATATTACATAAAGTATGAGTATAAATATTCTTTGGGCAGACGATGAAATAGACCTTTTAAAACCACATTTATTATTTTTAGAGGAAAAAGGATATAAGCTGGAAACTGCGACTAATGGCAATGAGGCACTTGACCTTATCCAGCAAAATGACTTCGATATTGTGTTTTTGGATGAAAACATGCCGGGGCTAAGTGGGCTTGAAACGCTTTCCAAAATAAAAAACAAATGGCCTGCACTGCCTGTAATTATGATAACGAAAAGTGAGGAAGAAGCAATTATGGAAGATGCTATTGGAAGTAAAATAGCTGACTACCTCATTAAGCCGGTGAACCCTCACCAAATTTTGTTAGCACTAAAGAAAACACTTGATAACAGGCGGCTAATAAATGAAAAAACTGCAATGGCTTATCAACAGGAGTTTAGGCAGCTTGGCATGCAGCTTAGTGGGAGAATTGAACATGATGAATGGATAGAACTGTACAAGAAAATTACTTACTGGGAACTTGAACTCGAAAACTCCAAAGATGAAAGCCTTAATGAAATTCTTAAAATGCAAAAAACAGAAGCAAATGCAATGTTTTCTGATTATGTTGAAAAGAACTATATAGACTGGCTAAAATCTGACAGTGATGATAAACCGGTTTTTTCACACAATGCTTTTAAAGAAAAATGCCTAAGCTCAATAAAAAATAATGAAAAAACATTCTTAATTGTTATTGATAATTTAAGATTTGACCAGTGGAAAATTTTGCAGCCCAAATTTGAAGAACTTTTTATTGTAGAAAAAGAAGATATTTATTTTAGCATTCTACCTACTGTAACACAGTATGCAAGAAATGCTTTTTTTGCCGGGCTGGTTCCTTCTGACATAATAAAGAAATATCCGCAATATTGGGGGAAGAATGATGAAAGCTCCAGAAACCAATTTGAAGCAGAGTTGCTCAACGAACAATTGAAGCGAAATGGAGTAAATATAAAAACTAATTATAATAAAATTTTATCTTTAAACGCAGGGAAAAAATTTGCAGAAAACATAGGCAACTATATGAATGCCCAATTAAATGTGGTTGTTTATAATTTTGTTGACATGCTGTCGCATTCCCGTACAGAAATGGAAGTAATAAAAGAGCTGGTTGATGATGAGGCTGCCTACAGATCATTAACTCAAAGTTGGTTTGAACACTCACCATTATATGATATAATTGATTACCTGGCAGAAAAGAAAATCAATGTTATTTTAACCACTGACCATGGCTCTATAAAAGTAGCTAACCCGGTGAAAGTTGTTGGTGATAAAAACACAAATACAAACTTAAGGTTTAAAACAGGCAAAAACCTTCAATATAGCGAAAAGGACGTGTTTGAAGTTAGTAATCCCGCTGATGTATTTCTTCCTCGTGAAAATATAAGCAGCAGATATATTTTTGCTAAAGAAAATAACTTTTTTGTTTATCCAAATAATTACAACTATTATGTTAATTATTACAAGGAGACCTTTCAGCACGGGGGTATTTCGCTTGAAGAAGTTCTTGTGCCGATAGTATTTTTTAAACCTAAAGCTTAATTAACGCTAACCGAAGTTATTTGTGATGAAACACATTTGAAACTTAGTGGAAATGTAAAAAAAAATGGTTAAAGAATTAGTTTGTAAAAACATTAAGGAAATACCAGGCACTGCGAATAAAGCTTTGAGCTTTTTTCCTGATAATAAATTATTTGCAGTGTACGGGCCTATGGGAGTTGGTAAAACCACTTTTATTAAAGCATTATGCAAAGAACTTGGAGTTAAAGATATAGTTAACAGCCCAAGTTTTGGACTGGTTCATAATTATAAATTACCAAATAATGATCCTGTATATCACTTTGATTTTTACAGAATAAAGAAGCAAGAAGAAGCTTTTGATATAGGTTATGAGGATTATTTTTTTTCAGGGCATTATTGCTTTATTGAATGGCCGGAAAAAGTTACAGAACTGCTTCCCAATGATTGTGTGAAAATATTTATGAAAGAAGATAATGGGGTTAGGTTTTTTAGTATAGAAACTAATAATTAGACTTATGGAATCATCTGAAAAGGATTATATGTTTTTTAGCGCCTCAGGCAGTGTGCTCCCAAAGGAAGAAATGCTGGAAATAAAAAAAAGAAAAAAAAATCAAGTAATCGGAATTCCTAAAGAATCAGAACCACTGGAAAGCAGAATTGCACTTGCTCCTGAGGCCGTTGCCCTGATAACACAAAATGGCCACAGAGTTTTAGTACAAGAAAATGCCGGAGAAAATGCATACTTTTCTGACAAAGAATATGCTGATGCCGGTGCAGAAATTGTCAGGACAGCCGAAGAAGTTTTTAAAGCTGATATTATAATTAAAATTGCACCATTAAATGATAAAGAACTAAACTACCTTAATGCCGGCCAAACTTTAATATCTACCCTCACGATGACAATTCAAAAAGAGGAGTATTTCAAAACACTAATGAAAAAGAAAGTTACTGCATTAGCTTTTGAAATGATAAAAGATAAAACAGACTCATTCCCGCTCATTAGGTGTATGAGCGAAATTGCCGGAAACACTGTTATCCTGGTAGCAGGTAATTATTTGTCTGATAAAAAGCTTGGGAAGGGTAGAATGTTAGGAGGTTTCTCGGGAATTACCCCAACCGAAATAGTAATTTTAGGCGCCGGTACTGTTGGTGAATTTGCCGCAAGGGCAGCTATGGGATTAGGAGCAATTGTTAAAGTATTTGATAACTCCATTTATAGGTTAAGGAGAATACAAGACAACTTAAATTCCAGGGTGTTTACATCAATTATTCAACCAAAAGTGCTGCTAAAATCTCTTAAAACTGCTGATGTCGCTATCGGAGCTATTCATTCAAGGCTTGGAAGAACTCCTGTTTTCGTTACAGAAGAAATGGTTAGCCAAATGAAAAACGGAGCTATTATTATTGATGTTAGTATTGACCAGGGAGGGTGCTTTGAAACTTCTGAAATTACTAATCATGCAAACCCGGTATTTCAAAAATATAATGTAACTCACTACTGTGTCCCAAATATTGCATCAAGGGTGCCACATACAGCTACCTATGCTTTTAGTAACTTTTTTGCACCTGTAATAATCAATGTAGGAGAGTTTGGTGGAATACTAAATCTTTTAAAGCAGGATCAAGGATTACGTAGTGGAGCATATCTCTTCAACGGAACTCTTACCAACCAGTACATTGGGGAATACTATAATCTGCCGTATCAAAATATTGAACTTTTATTAGCTGCCCTGTAAAAAAAAAGTGACTCGGCTGGGGCTCGAACCCAGGACCCCATCCTTAAAAGGGATGTGCTCTACCTGCTGAGCTACCAAGTCAATCTTTTAAAGTAGTACAAAAAAAAAGTGACTCGGCTGGGGCTCGAACCCAGGACCCCATCCTTAAAAGGGATGTGCTCTACCTGCTGAGCTACCAAGTCATTTTTGTTTCTCAAAAAAAACATTTTATTTTTTGAGAGTGCAAAGGTACCCTCAATAATTAAAAATGCAAAAAAAAAACGAGTTTTTTTCAAATTTGTTTGCCTGCAATATTAAATGTCTTATAATCAGATAATATTGAATTATAAATATTGCCTAATGCTTAAAAATTTTTGGGCAGATTAATGAATTTTAGTTATTTTTAGTGAATATTTTGAAATTTTATAAATTTACTTATTTAGCAAACTAAATGTTTGTGAATTACACCCAAAACCTCTACGGATAAATGACAAAAAAACTCTCACCATGAAAAAAATATTTATTATTCTTTTTTTTGCTGTTTTTGTGATATTTAAACATGTTTTTCCATTACCTGCTAAAGTTGACAGTCTTTATTTTTCCTATTATGAAGCAGTTTCAGATTCAGATAAAGCTGATATTTTATTAAATATTGGCTCAGAATTATTTGTTTCCCGGCCTGATTCAGCTTTAAATGCATTTAAAAAATCATTGAAATATGCCGAAAGATCTAAAGAAGTAGATATACAAGCAAGGGCTTTGTACAACATAAGTTTGGTTTATTTTGATAATGATAATTATATAAATGCTGCAGAATACTTTAATAAGGCTATAATAGCTGCTACAGAGGCGTCAAAATATAATATAATTATAAACGCATACATTCATCTTGGTTATGTTAATCAGATTATTGGGAATTTACGTCAAGCATTGGATTATTATAGCCATGCAGAGGATTATATTATCATAGAAAATGATTCAGCTATGCTTGCGCAGTGTTATAATTTGATGGGTGCAGCATATATTGCAGCAGCGAATTACCCAAAAGCACTTGATTATACTTTGCAATCGCTTCGCTTATACGAAAACCTTGAGTCTTTACAGGGAATATTCCGGGCAATGACGAGTCTTGGTGTGATTTTTCGTACCCAGGGAGAATTTGAAAAAGCTTTATCAACATATTATGATGCA
>PWND01000203.1 GCA_003557965.1 Bacteroidales bacterium
TTATATTTGAATATACTGACACAATTTGTCCTCTAATATTTGTTACAACAATTTCTTCAATTTCATCTATTGACGACACAGTAAACCTGTCGTTTGCCGGATTCGGATAAACAACAATACCATCATCAAACTCACCAAGTATTTCTTCATCAAGTGTAAAAATTACATACAATGTACAATCTGAAAACACATTCTTATAGGAGTAATCTACAGAGTTATCTTCATTAATACTAATATTGTCAATATGGCTTTCGCCATTAGCTATTATATCTGAAACCTGGTGATTATGGTTAGGAATAAACTTAAAATCCCTGCTATCTCCAACATATACAGGAATATTTCCTTTAGGAACAACAGTACCATGCCCGCTATATGATGTAAAAATAGTAAATGCTTCTAATGCTCTGCCATCAAAGCTAATATTATTAAATGTAACGCGATTTCCTTCATCCTGCTCTAAATAATCACCATCGAAACCTAACCTGATTTTAAAATCAGGGTTGTTATTAACCTCTTCAATGCTTTCAAAACTAATTTCATAATACTGATAATCCGACTCCAGGCTAAAAACACTTTGCTCCAATCCGGCAGTTTGCCAGTTTGCTCCCTGGCTGTCAACACAATATTCAATTATTATTTTTTCAGCAGCTCCTTCATCCATTGCAACAAAACTAAAAACAACATCATAAAACCCGGTAGTTGGGGCATCAAAAACCATATAGTTTTTATTTCCTTCATGCATAAATGGTTGTCTAACCTGTAATCCCCGCATATTATTTTCAGAATACGGGATATCATTATTTCCCTCCGGCCTGTAATTGATTGAAGTAGGTTGATTACGCCTTTCCATTGATGCTTTTCGCCAGTTTTCATGCCCTTCATAGTACGGGTAACCATCAAGGCTACTATAATACAAAATATTAGCCCTGCTGTTTGCACTATAAAATGATTCAAGATATTCTAAGGGAGTATCATTGGGAATATTGGTATCAAACATCCAGTAATGGAATAATACTTGTTCATTTGTGCTTTCGAAATGAGCTTTTAAATATAATTCATCATAAGAGATAATGCTTAAAATATTATCAGTAAACGTAGCATCTCCCTCCCAGTGTGTAAAACGATACCCGGGAGCAGCCACAGCTTCAATTTCCAGGGGTATTCCGGCAAAATACTTACCTGACCATGGGTATGGATATTCTTCCACTCCGGGTGTAGATGGCAATATGTCAATTGTGTTAATTCTAATGTGTCCTTTTAATTGATTGGATACATCCAGGGTTACATCTATTAAACCCTCAATATCAAAATAATCCTTGATTTGTCTCCTTTGAATATCCGGCCTTTTTTCAACAAATTCAAACATTACCTCCACATTTTCCTGCCATTTTTCGAAATATCCGGGATATCCCCATCTTGTAAAATGCTCATTAATTTCAGGTGCAATGTCTTCTTTCAGGCTTCTTATAACACTTTGTGTTCTTTTGGTTGACAACCCGGTATTTAACAAATCAGCATAACGATTAATGAAAGATGTCCGGAATAATTCATTTTCCAGGAAGCTGCGCAATAAAAAAGTTGACCAGTCAGGATTTGGCCATGCAGTATTGCCTTCTTCTGTTGCAAATTCAAGTGTATTGTGTTTGTATGATTCGTCACCTCCCCATAATCCAAACCCAAAATCCAGGTCAAACATCAACCATCTCCATCTGCCATCGTGGCCATAATCAGTATTTTCAATAAAGCCGTCAGTGCGAAGCCGCCAGAAGTCAATGTTATTTCCCGGCCAGTCGGTATTACGGGCATAAATATTTGCAATTTGATAATCAATAAAGTTATCAATATCTATCCTGGTTGAAATGTAGTCATAATGTGTAAAATCACTTAATCCATGCTCTTCAATATAGCTAATAGTTTCTTTATAATGAACATTATCTCCCTCTTGAGCCATGTCTTTACTTGTAAGCAGGTCTATATTGTCGGGGTCAACATCATAATTTCTTTCCAGGTAATGTTTGTCATATCTTTCTCTTATATTTAGCAAGCCCCAATACTCCCCGTTAATAAACAGGATAACAGGTTGATAATTCTGTGTGTCAAATCTCATGTGACAAAAAATCTGCTGCATAGCAGCATCTCTAAACATTGTACGGCTTTTTAGCCCCGGCTCCCATATATCAGTTGGGAAATCCTGGCCTGAGTTCCTCAGTATCAATCTTTTAAATTCAGTTTGCGGGCTATTTTCGAATACCGGAAAATCCAGAGTTGAAATCCCATATATACTTCTGGCATATAATCTTAAAGACTTCATAGGAAATGAACGTGTACCGCCGCCATGAATTCTTATGCCAACCTGCTGGTTTAGGCCAACTTTATTACTGTTTCTTTTAAAAAGCTCAATATTTGCAGGATACTCATATTCATCACCTCTTCTTCTAAAGTTTCCCCTAAACGGCCATGAAAAAGACTCATCAGGATTATCAATGCGCCAGTTGTCAGCAACTACTCCGGCAGTATATATCCCTATATTATAGTCATAAAGAAAATCTTCCTGTATGCTTATTGAAATAACCGGCAGGCTGAAACGCTGGTTACCTTGTGGTGTAATAAAATAAGTATTGGTTGCAATTTCACCCGGCAAATATCCATCCTTATAAGCCCTGGCTCTCACAACAGTCCCCTTGAAAACCGGATAGTCAGGCACGTATACAGCTTCATGCACAGTAGATGAAATATTTGATATCTTGTTTTGTTCTCCTGAGCGGTCAGTTATATTTATTTTTTCATTATAAATTAATGAGGTATATTCTGCTTCCAGTAGCTCCCCAAAAGGCATGCCGGGGTGAAATGAATATTCATTCTTATAATAATATGTTGTTCCGGATAAATTATCTATACAAGGGTCAGAACCATCAAGTGTGTATATGATAACAGCTTCCGGGTCAGCATGAGTTATTTCAAGCTGTATGTCATTTGAATAAAATCCACCCGATTTAGAGAATACAGGTGCCGGCAAGATATCTTTATAAGTTAATGCGTCATTTTGGTTTTTGTGACTTTCATCATCAAAATAGCTCAGCTTATTCAATCCATCAACATTTTGAATATCTGAAGCCATCAAGGCATTATTTATTGGCAAACAAGTAATCAGCAACAATAAAACAAAACTTATAATCATCTGTTTTTATTAAATTTTATTCTCAGCATTAACATTATTAATAGCTTTATACGGTAGAATAACAGTGTAAGTAAAAAAATATTTTAATAAAGAGCTTAATGGTAAGATTTTATTTCTTTTTAGACGATTTTCGCCTGTTTATTTCATCCCTAATCTGCGAAGCCTTTTCATAAGCTTCTTTATCAATTGCGGCAAGTAATAGTTTTTCCAGTTCTTTTACAGTATATTTACTATAATCTTCCTCTTCTTTTTCGCTTTTTGCTGAAGGTTCTTTTTTCTCTGTAACTTCTTTTTCAGTGCCCTCCTCCCCTTGCTCATCAGGCAGAATAATACCAGCAGCACCAAGTATTGACTCATAAGTATAAATCGGGCATTTAAACCTGACAGCCAGTGCAACCGCATCGCTGGTTCTTGAATCAATCTCAATAACATCACCGCCATTATTACAAATAAGCTTAGCAAAAAATATCCCTTCACTAAATTTATAAATAACAACTTCTGATATAACTATTTTAAAAGTTTCTGCAAAGCTTTTAAACAAGTCATGAGTTAAAGGCCTGCTGGGCTTCATTTTTTCCAGCTCTATTGCAATTGCCTGTGCCTCAAAACTGCCTATTACTATGGGAAGACGTCTCTTATCGCCAACTTCACCTAAAATTAAAGCATATGCACCCGATTGCGATTGACTGTAAGATATACCAATAATTTCCAGCTTTATTTTTTTCTCCATTGAATTTTTAAAGTTTATAATATTTTAAACTTACTACAAAAATAGGCCATTTTTACCAAAAAACATTACATAATACAAATTTAAAAGATTAGTTTAACATTTTTGGTTTTTAAATGCACAAAACATCAGGTTTTACACTTTTAAAACATTCAGTTAAAAAAAATAAAAAACATAAAGCTATATACAAAAATAAATTTATAATTTTGTCGCCGCAATATAATTATAAAAATGTTTAACTAATATTTAAAACTTTAGGAGGTCATTATGCCATCAATATTTTGGTTAGTTCCATTGAGTGCAATATTAGCTTTAGGATTTGCATATTACTTTTTTAAGAATATGATGAAAGCTGATGAAGGCACAGATATGATGAAAAAAATTGCTACTCATGTTAGGAAGGGGGCATCAGCTTATTTGCGCCAGCAATACAAAGTAGTAATTATTGTTTTTTTAGTGATAACAATAATATTTTCAATTCTTGCCTATGGTTTGGGCATTCAGAATCAGTGGGTTCCTTTTGCTTTCATCACAGGAGGTGCATTTTCAGGTTTAGCGGGTTTCTTCGGTATGAAAGCTGCAACTTATGCATCAGGCAGAGTAGCTAATGCGTGTAGAAACTCTCTGGATTCAGGGCTAAAGTTAGCGTTCAGAAGTGGTGCCGTTATGGGCTTAGTTGTTGTTGGCCTGGTACTAATTGACGTTTCTGCATGGTTTATTGTTTTAAACCACTTTATTCCTGAAATGGAACCAGGTTATAAATTAATGACAATAACTGCTGTTATGCTAACCTTCGGTATGGGTGCATCAACACAAGCACTGTTTGCTCGTGTTGGCGGAGGTATCTATACAAAAGCTGCAGATGTTGGGGCTGACCTTGTAGGAAAAGTGGAA
>PWND01000263.1 GCA_003557965.1 Bacteroidales bacterium
AAATACTGTAATCCATTTTGCCATTGCACCATTCCATAACCCGGGCAGTTCCAGCGCCTTAAGCTCTTTCCCGTTTTTAGACTTTTTACTGATAAAGCAAGTATCATTATCAATAAATTCTCTCAGGTCAAACTGATCGCCGTTCCAGCTTCTTACACTACAAACTAAATCAACGGGGTTAAAGTGTGTTGCCTTTTTAAAAATGTATTCCTGGCCTGAGTCCTGTACATTTACTTGTGATGATTCAACTATTTGTAATGAGCAACTGTCGTCTTCAGGGTTTTCTACCCAAAAAGGGCCACCACCCGGTTCTCCTACATTTTTTACCATACCGCATACCCTTACCGGCCTGTCAAGTAAATTTGGCAATACTTCTATTCCTTCTGAATAATTCTCAGGGATAAGGCCGGAATCTATGTTTAGTTTTTCTATTGCAAAACTTCTTACTTCAGGATAATCTTCTTTTTCAAATGTGTTCTCTTCAATATTTTTTAAAATAGCATCAATTTTTTCCTGTAAATCTATTAACAACCCACCTATAACTTTCTTATAAATAATTGTAGGTTCTTTTAAAGAATCAGGGACAACATTATCTATGTTTTTAATGAAAATAAAATCCCCATCCAAATCATTTAGGTTTTCAATTAATGCTCCGTGCCCGCCCGGCCGGAACAGTAAACTGCCGTCATCGTTGCGGAATGGCTGATTTGACATATCCACAGCGATCGTGTCGGTTGATGTTTTTTGTAAAGAAAAGCTAATCTCGTAATGAACCTCAAACCTTTTTCCGTATAATGGCACAAGCTCATCTGTAAGGCGGCTGAAATGATCCCGGTGATCAGGAGATACAGTAAAATGTATTTTTACTTTACCATCCTGCATGCGGGCGTGTTTTGCTCCCTCTACCAAATGTTCCTCAACAGGAGTTCTTAACTCTTTTTTATCAGGATAATTATGAAACTTAAGCAAACCTTTGGGTAATGATGAATAATTTAACCCTTCAGGGTTTAATAAGGCTTTTAAAATAGTTATATAATCTTTTGAATGATAGCACTCATCAGGGTCTTTATCCTGCTTTGAAATTACTTCTGCAAGATCATTCCAGAAAGCAAAACTTCTAACATTACTAAAGAAAGCATCTGCTTCTGAATCCTGTTCGCATAACTCTTCAGAAGTTGTTCCGCTGTTTAGCATGTCAAGCCACTTAAAAGGGTCTTTAAACATTCTTGTAGCTGCACCGCTGGCCGGGACAAACTTTACTACCGTATAACTTGGGCTGTGCTTTTCATACTTTTCTATCCATTTTAACAAACCTTGCTCATCAAGTCTTATAATACCATCACCAACAATTGCAGGCCTTGCTAACTTAATGTGTGGAATTCCTTTTTTAAATATTTCTATTTGTGATTTGACAGCTTCAGGTGTGCTACCCATTGTGTTAATTTGCTCTAAGTCTTTTTTACTAAACATAGTTTGTTTATTTAATGCTTAATCTGTTTGCAAAACAATTGGCTTTGCCATAAACCTTTCCTGCAATATGTTTATATAATGACTGCTTTGATTTATTAAATCATTAACATTATTAATGCAGCTTTCTTTGTTATAATCATCTTCAAAAACAATAAATGACAAAAGTATTTCATTATTGTTTATACTAAACTTATGGCTTTTCAAAAGGTCATTTTGCTTTAGTAAAAACTCATAAAATACTTCCAGGTTTGATTCAGGTAAAAAGCAAATGCTAACATCAAAGATAATTAATTTGCGGTCATTTAAGTAAATAATATTTACATGCACATTGTTTTTTTCTATTTCCCATAAAAACGGCCCTGAACGGGCTAATGCTACATTAAAACCCATGCCGGAAATAAGGCCTTCAATTTTTGCTATTGTCCCTGTTGGTTTAAACTCTATTGGGCTGTACTCTTCTTTATCAAACTTAAATCCGCAGTTGCTGCAAAAGCCATTGATTAAGTCTGTTGTCAATTGAGATTTTCTGCATGATGAACAACGAATTGTACTGCTTTTTTCAAAGTTTCTGAACTGCTCTATGCTTTCCTGAATTTTATATAACGGGAGAGAAAAGCTTATATTAGGAGCATCTTTTATTACCATAGTATTCAGCCCAATCACTTCAGAGTTTTCATTTATTAAAGGGCCTCCACTGTTGCCGGGATTCATTGGCATATCAATCTGTATAAAACTCACACCTTTAAAATCTCTGCTTACAGAGGATATTACACCTGTAGTGGTAGTGTATTTTAATTTCATCGGGTGCCCAATGGCATAAACTCTGTTGCCTTCACTAATACTGCTACTTGATAAATTCGGCACATTAATATCTTTATCATTTAACGGGTTTTCCAAAAAAGCCAGATCGTAAAGCTTATCAGTGTATAATACTTTTAGAGTTGTTTTTGGCAACCGTCTGCCGGATACAACTACATTATTGCAACCTTTTATAATATGATAGCAGGTTACTATTACACCTTCATTTTTTATTATGAAACCACTGCCAAAACTAAATGGTGTTGTTACCTGCAAAACTGCATCCTTATACTTTGATGTAATTTGATTCATCCTTATTTGGGTTGAGAATAGTTTAAGTATGTTATTTCGTTTAGTAGCGAATAAATAAATGAAGATGTGTTGTTATAACTTAAGTTGCTTAGCATTATGCTTAGTTTAGGATATTCATGACGGCCTGCCTCAATTATTTCTCCAATTTCTTTTTCTATCTTTTCACGGTTAAGTTTTTTATTATCAATAAAATAATCTGTGGCAGAATAACCAATGTCATTAAAGAAATCCGGACAGATAATTTTATATATCAAAACAATTAGTTCTTTGGTTACAGTAAAAACACCAAAAAAATACATGCAGTAACCTGATATATATTCATAAAAAGCAATTTTTTGGCCTTGGTTTTCAAATTTAAGTTTTTCTGTTTTTTTAAGCTGGCTTAATATGAATTCGTAAACTTGCTTGTGGCTTGATGCTTCAATAATTCCAAAGGTATATGTGTGTTTTTTAAAACTGTTTTGAAGGTCTTTTTCAGAAAGCTCTGCAGTTTCTTTTAGCATTGATAATACTAGTTTGAGTTTGTGAGCCAGTGTCATGTTTTTTTGATTGTAAATGCTCACAGCTTTATCAACCATACTTCTTACCTTGCCAACAGGTATTAGCAAAAAGTCAATCCTGAATATCAATGCTAATAATGAATAAGAAGCTATGCTTTCATAGCTTGAAAATTGTTTTAAACTATTTATATATTCTAAAGTGTTTGATATCCAAATTTTCAGGTATTTTATTTTTGTTTTAAGTTCACTTTCAGAAATATCTGTATAGCTTTTATCAGAGTTAATTTGAGCAAAAGAGAACTCGTTTTCCAGGTTAGCAGCTTCTGCATCTGCTGAAAGTGATAATTCTTTTAATGTAAAATAGAGTTTTTCGGGAGAGCTTTCTTTTGTTTTGAAGTTGGTTTTAATTATTATATCATTATTTCTTATGGCAAATGCTGAATATTGCAAGCTAAGGTTTTTGCTTAATAAATGTCTTAATAAAGCCGCATTAGATTCTTCGTAATTTCCTAAAGAAGAATATGCTTCAAATTCACTAAGGTTTAGTTTGCCGCTGATTTTGCAGCTTCCCTGGATTAATGAAAAGTTAATGTTACCATCACCGGTGAAATATTCAACATTATCCCGGGGTTCATTATTAAGAAAGTCAAGAAGCTTTTCAAAACTGCTGATATAATCTTCATTTATAAAGAGTTTTTTAGCTTCATCGAATTTTTTTTTTGTGCTTATGGGTTTATTACAGCTCATGTATCTCCCAAAATTTGATGCTGGTGAGTCGCCATAAGCTTTAGCAGGTTTTTTCTTGAAAAAGTTATTAAATAATGGCATAAAAAATGTCTGACTTCAAAGCCGGGGTTGGAAAAACCAAACCCAAGCAACACCGGGTAATTCTGAATTTGTTAATAAACAATGAAAACGTTCTCAACACTTACATTTAAATCTAACTCAGAACTGCATTTTCGGTGCTGCCTGGTTAATGGTTTTTGGAAAAAAAGGATGAGCCAAAGGTATAACATTTATATGAATTGAAAAAATTTTTGATATATAATATCAATATGTTTAACTTTGGCACTCTTTATAAGCAGCACTAATATTTAGGTATTTAATTTATGGTAATTTCTAAATAAAATGCTGCTTTGAGAAGATGCAGGTTATGTAAATCAAAGATTAGTGAATATCAATTTAGAATTATAAACTAAAACAATATCAGAATTATGAAAAAGAAATTCTTGTTAAAATCTATTATTAGCCTGGCAGTATTAGTTTTTTTCTCATCATGCCAGGCATCAAATTCTGAAACAAACTCAGATACTAATAACGAAAAAAAAGAGGAAATGAGAAAAAGAGTACTTATTGAAACAGACAAGGGAGATATTATTATAGAGCTTTATAATGAAACTCCTGTTCACAGGGATAATTTCCTGAAGTTGGTTGAAGACGGTTTTTACGATGGAACTTTATTTCACAGGGTTATTAATCAATTTATGATTCAGGGCGGTGATCCTGAATCAGTAGATGCGGAGGCCGGACAAAGGCTTGGAACAGGAGGACCCGGATATACTATAGAAGCCGAAATTATTGAAGGCCTTATTCACAAGAAGGGAGCTTTAGCTGCTGCAAGGCAGGGCGACCAGGTTAATCCAGAAAGAAGATCTTCCGGATCGCAGTTTTATATTGTTCAGGGAAGGGTATTCT
>PWND01000110.1 GCA_003557965.1 Bacteroidales bacterium
AAATAATACAGAATCGTTTTAAATCCTAACCTTCCCAGGTTTTTGCCACTTCCAATACCGGTAACACCGGTTACTATACTTGAAAAAATCAAAGGCACAATAATCATCCGCAAGGCTCTCAGAAAAACATCTCCCATCCAGGTCACATATTCAACATATTCGGTGAGTGTTATTCCAAATAATATACTTAATATCAGTGCTATTAATATTTGCCAGTGTAGTTGAATTTTTCTCATGTCAGCAAAGTTTTATTAATATATCCGGGATAATATTTATTTTTATTATTTCCTGCGTTTGCAAAAATAAAGAAATTAGCCACATTTCCTTAAATTCATTAATTTTACTTTTTATTTTTAATATAATTAAGCAATAGTTTTCACATGCATGTTCATTTTATAGCTATAGGCGGAAGCGCAATGCACAACCTTGCGATTGCATTACATTTAAAGGGTTATAAAGTAAGTGGTTCTGATGATGAAATTTTTGAACCATCAAAAAGCAGGTTAAAAAAGCATGGGTTGCTTCCTGAAAAAACAGGCTGGAATCCTGACTCAATTAGCAGTAAAATTGATGCTGTAATTTTGGGTATGCATGCAAAAGCTAACAACCCTGAACTAATCAAAGCGAAAGAGCTTGGGCTAAAAATATTTTCTTACCCCGAATATTTATACGAACAAAGTAAAAACAAAACCAGGATTGTTATTGGCGGAAGCCATGGAAAAACTACCATCACTGCAATGATACTTCATGTGCTAAATTATTGCAATATTGCAGCGGATTATATGGTAGGCGCACAGCTTGATGGTTTTGATGTAATGGTTAAGCTGTCAAACAATGCTAAATACATGGTACTTGAAGGTGACGAATATTTAAGCTCTGCTTTGGATAAAAGGCCAAAATTTCACCTTTATAAGCCGGACATTGCTTTAATTAGCGGTATAGCATGGGACCATATTAATGTTTTTCCCACTTATAAAATGTATATTGACCAGTTTAGAAAATTTATAGATATAATAAAACCAGATGGCAGGCTTATATACTGCAATAGTGATAGTGAAGTTAAAAAGCTGGCATCAGAATTTTCAAATAAAAACATCAAACTGCTGCCTTACGAATATCCTGATTATTCTTTAGAAAACAATAAAACTATAGTTTATGATAATAACAATAATAAATACGAATTAACAATATTTGGAAAGCATAATTTGTTAAACTTAAATGGAGCAAGGCTTATTTGCAATGAAATAGGAATTAATAATGAAGTTTTTTTTGATGCAATAAAACATTTTAAGGGAGCAAGTAAGAGGCTTGAAATGATTTTTAGCAATAATAGCATAATAGCTTTTAAAGATTTTGCACATGCTCCTTCAAAAATTCTTGCAACAACCAGTGCTGTGAAAGAACAGTTTCCTGATAAAAAGCTTTACGCATTTGTAGAATTACACACATATAGCAGCCTTAATAAAGATTTTTTATTGCACTACAAAGGCACTCTCGAAAAAGCTGATAAAGCATTTGTATATTATAACCCTCATACTTTAAAAATTAAAAAGCTGCCTCCGGTTGACCCTGAATATATAAAAAGGTCTTTTGATAAAAATAACCTGGAAGTTTTTACTGATTCAACACTTTTATTTAACAAAATAAAAAACAATAAAACTGATAATGCCTGCTTATTATTTATGAGTTCCGGAAGTTTTGATGGTGTTAACCTGGAAAAGTTTATCAACAACCTTTATCACAAACCATCTAAATAGTTGAAATTATGCAAGATGTAAAAGTAAAGCCTGTGATTGAGAAGTCATGGTTCAATGTACTAAAAGATGAATTTGAAGCAGATTATTTTAAAAAGCTTAAGGTTTTTTTGACAGAAGAAAAAAAGGAACATGTGGTATATCCACCGGGTTCTTTAATTTTTAATGCTTTCAACCAAACACCATTTGATAAAGTTAAGGTCGTTATTTTAGGCCAGGATCCATATCATGGCCCCGGGCAAGCTCATGGGTTGTGTTTTTCAGTTAATCCAGGCATACCCTTCCCCCCGTCGCTTCAAAATATTTTTAAAGAAGTCAAAAACGATATTGGCATAAATCCTCCGACTCACGGAAGTCTTGAAAACTGGGCCAGGCAAGGAGTGCTGCTATTAAATGCCACCCTTACTGTCAGGGCAAACCAAGCTGGTTCGCATCAAAAAAAAGGCTGGGAAATATTTACTGATAAAGTAATACAAAAACTATCAGAGCATAAAGAAGGCCTGGTATTTTTATTATGGGGTAATTATGCCCAGGCAAAAAGCATGTTAATAGATGATACAAAGCATTATATTCTCAAAGCTGTGCACCCTTCGCCGTTGTCTGCTTCAAGAGGTTTTTTCGGATGTAAACATTTTTCCAAAACCAATGAAATTTTAAAATCTTTGGGTAAAAATGAAATTCAATGGGCTATTACATAAATAGTGCTAAAAATATTGTATTGTGTGTATTATTACTTACCGGCATAAACGTTTTTTCTCAGGAGGTAAGTGAGGTAGTTATAATAAACCACGACAAGGATTCTGATATAAGTTTAAGCTCTTTGAATGACTATATCTCAAAGGCTAACCTAACAGAAGATAAAGCAGCAAAAAATGCATTAAACAGTGCTTTCCTTGAAAAGGGATATTTAAGTGCAAGTATTGACAGCATAGTAAGGGAAAATAACCATGTAACAATTTACATATATAGCGGCAGTGAATACTATTTTAGAATAAAAAGCCATAATCTTACCAAGGGATTTTTAATACAACATAACAAAGCATTTCTTCCTGATGAGGTTTTCCCATTTTCAAAGCTTCCCCTTGCAGAAAGCAGTATAATTAGTTATTACGAAGATAACGGTTATCCAATGGCATCAATTAGCAGGGAAGATATTAGCATAAGCAACGACACAATAGAATTCCGATGGGTTTTAGATAAGGGAGAGCTATTTATGTTTAAGGAAGTTATTATCAGTGGAGATGTAGATTTGCAACCATCTTTTATATCGGGGTTAACAAGAATTCGCAAAAACACACCATACTCAGAAACCAAGATAAAGAATGCTGCTAAACAGTTTTCCGGGCTGGAATTTTTAACCATGACTTCCGAGCCGGCTGTTATGTTTACACACGCAGGTGCAAAAGTTGAGTTCCCGGTAGAAAGGATTAAATCAAATCGCTTTGATGGTATAGCAGGCTTGATGTCGGTTCCGGGCACAGAAAATGAAACTGATTACAGAATTACCGGCCAGCTTAACTTGTTTTTAATAAACAGCTTAGGGCATGGAGAAACTTTGGATATTCAGTGGCAAGCTGCGGGAGAAAGCTCGCAACAAATATACATTGATGGAAGCTATCCACATATTCTTAGCACACCAATAGAAGCAGGTTACAACTTTTATATGAACAAACAAGATACTACCTTCCTGCTTGTAAGGCATAAGCCAAAATTAAGCTTTAAAGGAGCGAATATATACAAGTTTTCAACTTTTGCCATTTTTGAAACCAACAATATTTTTGTTAATGATTCCGATACGCATAATTTACAATATGCAGATTATCAAAAATCCATGTATGGTATTGAAATTAAAATAAAATCAGGAGTAGTTGATCATTCATATAATAATGGATTCAAATTAGTTACTTCTTTTGCAGCAGGCATAAGAAATATTGATAATACTAACTTAAACAACAACAGCATACAATACACATCAGAAAGCATGGCATTATATCATACTGGTATTGGCCGCCAAAGCCTTTTGGCAAATTCCTTAAGGCTTAACTTGCAAGCAGGAGAAAAATTTCTTGACAATGAACTTTACAGGATAGGGGGTTTGAGAACGCTTAAAGGTTTTGATGAAAATTCAATAACATGCAGTTCTTACGGAATATTTAGTACAGAATACAGGTTTTATATGGCTGAAGATTCATTTCTTAGTATGCTGGCTAATTTTGCATGGATTGAAAGAAATTCATTATCAGGATACTACAGAGATTTCCCCTGGGGTTTGGCAGCGGGTATTAATTTTAAAACAAGGCCGGGAATTATATCAGTATATTACGCGTTAGGGAAGCAGTCTAATCAATCATTTCAGTTCCAAAACGCTAAGATTCATGTAGGCTTTATCAGTATTTTTTAAAACCTGAATTACTTTTTATCTATTATTTTACTAAGGTTGTCTATTCTTGCTTGCAGCTCTTTAATGTCAATTACTTTGTCTTCAAGCATCTTATTCAGATTATCTAATTGACTTCTAAGTTCTACAACTTGCACATCAAAAACTTTCGAAATATCCTTGGGGCCAGTTTTATCCGTTGAAGTATTTATGTTTGTTTTTATAAAACTCATAAAATCGAGCAAATATGTCTCCATTTCGAGGTTAACATCCATGTCAACAGAAAAGTCCTGTTTAATAAATTTTACATCAAAGTTTAAATCATGTTTTTTATATGAAGAAATAATATCATTAAAGCATTCAACGTATTGCTCGAAAGGTTTAGAAATATCTCTTGGCATATTATAAACCTGTATAATAACTTTTGCTGTTTCTTTCTTTCTCAATTCCCCGAATAAATAATGCATAGTAGCATACAACCCCCTTTTAATAACTTTTTGAGGCGGAAATTCACATGGATTATTATCCAGGTAAAGCTTTTTTAAGGATGTTAGATTTATTAATTCTAATGGCAGGGATTTAATCTCATTATAGCTAACATCCAACTGAGTTAAATTAACCAACTTTCCAATTTCACCGGGTAGCGTATTAAGCTTATTGTGGCTTAAATCCAGTACTCGCATATTTATTAATTTGCCAACTTCACTATTAATGTCTTCAATTTCATTATGATTTAAATAAATTGTATTCAGGTTTCTTAATAAAAAAAACTCATCCGGCAAATTTTTTAGCTGGTTATATGAAAGGTCAATGCTTTTAACAAAACCAAGTGTGCCAATTTCAGGAGGCAATTCTGTAATTCCCCTGTTTGACAAACTCAGTTTTTTTACTCGCTGCGCCTTTGCCAGCCTAATCATTTCCAATATTTCGTCTTTGTCCATATTTGTTATTTTGTCTAATCAAATTATTAAATAAAATTATACCTTTTATTTATATTATTTCATTTGATTTGATGATTTTAGCCCATTAAACATTATATTTGGATACAATATAACATAATTATTATAAAAGTACAATATCTGTTGTTTGTAAAAAATTACGATATTTGAAAACTGAAACCATATAGTATTATGAAGTATTTTCTAATATTTTTTTTCCTTTTTGCACTTACAGCATGTAAAATAACAAGGCTAAGCAATATAAACCTTGTTAGTATTTACAAACATGAAGAACCAGATATATATCCCGAGTATTACCTCTTTCATAATAGCAAAAATACATCAACTTTATATTATAAAATAGATTCTGACAAATTATTATACTTAAAGCAGCCTGAAAGTAATACTTTTGCAGCAAAATATTCTATTCACTACAACCTGGTTCCTTCATTTAATTCAAATAACCTTTTAGACAGTGCTACTGTATTTAAGACTGACTCTGCACATTTTGAGTCAGAAGATTATTTTATTGACAGCATAGAAATAGAAACTCCACCTGAAGATGAATTTCTTATTCATTTAACATTTTCTGACAGGCAAACCAGGCAAAGTCATGTATATGTGCTTAAAGCAAATAAATCGGGGAAATATAATTCTCAGAATTTTTTGTTTTATAATAAAAATAATGAAATGCTTTTCAAACCATTTATACAAAAGCAATCAGAAATAACTGCATTGCACAACACTGATAAAGATTTTGTTATGAATGCAAAGCTTTTTAAAGAGCCGAAAAGCCCTGCTTTACCCCCATTTGTGTCAGAAAACGAAAGTTCAAATGATTTGGAACCAGATTCAACATACGAAATAAGTTTTACTAATGGCAAGGCAAAAATTTTAATTAACCAGCATGGTTTGTACCGGTTCTTTAAAAATGACAATCCCTCCAATGGCTTTTCATTTCACTTTTTTCATGATGGTTATCCTCTAATAACCACTCATTCGGCA
Organism: Bacteroidales bacterium; assembly: GCA_003557965.1. Lineage (GTDB taxonomy): Bacteria > Bacteroidota > Bacteroidia > Bacteroidales > UBA7960 > PWND01. Next base: position 6,075 of record PWND01000110.1, read on the forward strand.
ATGATAGCGCCTGTAAGGTACTTAGTATCCCGCAAAGAGTATCAAAAAATAATTTCGGCTCAAGATTCTCACAGTGCCATTGACAGGTTTTGGGTTTCTATTGCAGGCGACACACAGCGGGCAAGAAGTTTAGTTAGCAGGTATTATAACAATATTGAATGGGCAAATTATTACTTCACTTCTTATAAGGAAGGCTGGAAAACAGACAGGGGCATGATTTATACAATTTTTGGCCCGCCTGAGGATGTTTTTATATCTGACTATGGTGAAAAATGGCGTTACAGAGATTTGTGGGGTATATCAGAAATTGAGTTTGACTTTAAAAGGAAACAGCATAAATTTGCCGAAAACCATTATGTACTTGACAGAAGTACGGCATACAGAAACCCTTGGTTTATGGGTATTGAAAACTGGAGAAGATAGAAAATAAAATTGTTTAATAATTAAACTTTAATATATTTTGGAAAATTTACTATTTGGGATACGCCCGCTATTAGAGGCACTGGATGAGGGTAAGTTGCCTGAAAAAGTTTTGCTTCAGAAAGGTTTGTCAGGAGATAATTTTAAAAGGTTATTTAAAAAAATCAGGGATAAAAAAGTTCCCTTTCAAATGGTGCCTGCTGAAAAATTAAAAAAAATTACAAAGCAAAATCACCAGGGAGTAATCGCATATCTCTCGTTAATTTACTATATAAGCATAGAAAACCTGGTAAAACAATTTGACGAATCCTCCGGGAAGGGTTTAATAGTAATAATTGACAGGATAACAGATATAAGAAATTTAGGGGCAATAGCCAGGACTGCAGAGTGTGCAGGAGTTCACGGAATTATCATGCCGTCAAAAGGAAGTGCATCAATCAATGCTGATGCAATAAAAACATCAGTAGGTGCATTGTCAAGGATTCCGGTATGCAGGGAAAATGACTTGATGGAGGCAATTGAATTTCTAAAATTATGCGGTATTGCAATTATAGCATGTACTGAAAGGTCTTCTCAAAGCATATATGAAACCAACATGGACAGGCCGATAGCTTTAGTGTTTGGCTCAGAAGAAAAAGGAATTTCAAATTACCTTTTAAATATTGCAGATGAAAAAGCAGCTATTCCTATGAAAGGGAAAACAAGCTCATTAAATGTTTCTGTTGCGGCAGGCATAGCCATATTTGAAGCATTAAGGCAAAGGGCAAGCTAAAAAGCAAATCTTCTTTCTACTAATTAATTCTTTTTGATACTTTAATTAAGTAAATTTGCAATTTTACTGAATAATTATGGAAGTTGACATATTTGTACCATGTTTTATTGACCAGGTTTCGCCGGAAACAGCTATAAGTATGGCCGGCCTTTTAAGAAAGGCAGGTGTTGATGTGGATTATAACCCTAAACAAACCTGTTGCGGTCAATTAGCTTTTAATGGTGGCTACCTGGAAGAAACTAAAGCAGTTGCTAAAAAGGTTATGTCAATCTTTAAAAATAATCGCTATGTTGTTGGCCCTTCCGCTTCCTGTACTGCATTTATAAGAAATCACTATCCGGATTTATTCGATAATTCTGCATATCACTTAGAAGCACGAAAGTTGTCAAAAAGAACTTATGAGTTTACTGACTTTTTAGTAAATGTGGTTAAGGTTACCAATTTTGAATCAGAGTTTCATGCTAAAGCTACAATTCATGACTCCTGTTCGGCTTTGCGCGAATATAAACTGGGGAATGAACCAAGACTACTGCTATCGAAGGTTAAGGGGCTTGAAATAATAGAAATGGAGCAAGGCGATGTTTGCTGTGGGTTTGGAGGAACTTTTTCCGTGAAGCATGAAGCAATATCAACCGCTATGGCAGAACAAAAAGTAGAAAATGCCTTGAAAACAGGTGCTGAATATATAATTTCTACTGAAAGTAGTTGCCTTATGCACCTACAATCTTATATTAGCAAAAACAATATTCCAATCAAAACAATACATATAGCAGATTTACTAATTTTTAACCAAAAAAATCAGAACTATGAAAAACATAAACATGCAAAAGATTAAAGTATTTACAAAAATTTTTAGGTTCGTTTTAGTTTTATTGTTTTTTTTGATTCTATCCGAAAATGCTTTATCTCAGGTTTATACAGGCGGAAATGCAAGTGTTAATTACGACAAAGGCTACTATGTTGATGTGGCTCCACTATTAGGTTATCGCGTTGGTATAGCTGATTTTGGTGTATCACCTTTTTACTCATATTCACATAGAGAAAACAAAGATCCGAAATACTCCTTTGGGGGAAGAGTTTTTACACAATTAACATTTTATCGGAACATTTATGCACATGCTGAACTACAATTAGAAAACATTGAAGTAAGTGCTACCGAGCAAAGAAAGTGGGTTCTTTCAATGCCACTTGGTGCCGGCTACAGGTACGAGATAGCTCCAAATACAATGGCTTACGGAATGATCCTTTATGATGTGCTTCTTGATGAAGATTCTCCTGCCAGAAACCCGATAATAAGAGGTGGAGTTACTTATAGTTTTTAGTTTAATAATTTATGATTTTTTTAATTTATGAAACCAACATTAGTTATACTGGCAGCAGGTATTGGAAGTCGTTATGGAAGCCTCAAACAAGTTGATGCATTAGGCCCGGGTGGAGAAACAATAATTGATTACTCTGTTTATGATGCATTAAAGCATGGGTTTGGAAAAATAGTTTTTGTTATCAGAAAAAGTATTGAAAAAGAATTTAATGAGGTCTTTGCCAGGCGTTTTAAGGGTAAAGTCCCTTATGAGCTTGTTTACCAGGAACTTAACATGCTGCCTGACGGGTATAAATGCCCGGAAGACAGGGTAAAGCCATGGGGTACAGGCCATGCAGTGTGGGTTGCACGCAACAAAGTAAAGGAGCCTTTTGCCGTTATTAATGCTGATGATTTCTATGGCAGTGATGCTTTCAAAGTGCTGGCTAATGAGCTTTCCAAAGAAAACCTTACAGACATAGATGCCTGCATGGTTGCTTACAGGCTGGGCAACACACTGTCAGAACAAGGTCATGTATCGCGTGGTGTATGCAGCGTTAAAAATGGTTATCTCCATACAGTTGTTGAAAGAACAAAAATCCAAAGAGATAATGATAAGGTTTACTTTATTGATGAGAATGAGGTGAAAAATGAAATTGATGAAAATTCTTTGGTATCAATGAATTGCTGGGGTTTTTCTCCATCATATTTTGAACATGCTGACAAGTTATTCAGAGAATTTTTGAATGAAAACATAAACAAAGAAAAAGCTGAGTTTTATATTCCTTTATTAGTTAATCATCTGATAGAAAGCAAAAAAATGAACTGCAAAGTACTGCCAACAACATCTGAATGGTTTGGTGTTACTTACTCGGGTGATAAAGACATGGTAATAAAGCGATTAAAGGAGCTTACAGCACGGGGAGAATACCCATCACCATTGTGGTAAAGTTATACATAATTCTCATTTTTATCATTTTAGTAATATAAAACATATTAGTCATGAATATTTCATTAAAAGAAAAAAACCTGTTAGGTGTAAACGGTTTAGGTAGAATAGGAAAGCTAAGCTTGTGGCACAATCTTTTAACAAGACATTTTGAGGGTATGGTAATAAATGTAGGCAGGGAAGTTGGAAAAAGCCTGGAAGACCTGATACATAACATTAGCTCAGACTCCACTTACGGCTCGTTAACTCATTTTTTATATGGTTATAGCGGTAAAAGATGCGAGATTAAAATTGTTGATGAAGAATCCGGCCTACTTGATATTGACGGATATCCGGTAAAAATTCTTAATAAGCACCGCAATCCGCAAGATATTAACTGGAAAAATGAAGGCGTCAAAATAGTTATAGATTGTACCGGCAAATTCTTAGACCCAACCATACCTGACAACAGCCCTAAAGGAAGTGTTAACGGGCATTTAACAGCAGGGGCGCAAAAAGTTGTTGTAAGTGCCCCGTTTAAAATCAAGGATTCTACATTGGCTGAGTCAGTGGATGCACCAACATTAATTTACGGAATAAACCATTTAAATTACAATCCGTTAAAACATAACATTATTTCAGCAGCAAGCTGCACAACAACAGGGTTGGCACACATGATGCTTCCATTGTTGGAAAATGCTGAAACAAAAAATGTTTTAACAGCATCAATGTCAACTGTTCATGCTGCAACAAATACCCAAAGTGTGCTCGATTCTGTTCCGTCAAAAGGAACTTCTGATTTAAGAAAAAACAGGTCAGTAATAGATAATATTATTTTATCATCTACAGGTGCAGCAAGAACGCTTGAAAAAGTTATGCCACAAATTGTAAACTTTGGGTTTATGGCAGATTCTGTGAGAATTCCTACATCAACAGTTTCGCTGATAGCACTAAATATTACCTTTAACTCCCGAATGAGTGACAATGGGAATCCTGTAATAAATGCCGGATATATTAATAACATTTATGAAAATGCAGCAAAAGGTGCTCAAAAAGACTTGCTCGTGTTCAGTAAAAAGCAGAATGTATCAGCAGATTTGGTAGGATTTCCTGCTGCTGTGGTAATTGAAGGCCATGAAACGCATACAAGAACAGGGTTTTTAAAAGTTCCACAGGAAGCACTTGCCACTATTGTTGAAGGTAGTAGCCAGGATATTAATATACCTGTTACTCATGCGAAAATTATGGGCTGGTATGATAATGAATATGGAAGTTATGTTACAAGCCTTTGCAAACTAACTGAATATATAGATTCACAAGAAGGCTAAGCAGGAAGTATCTTTTTTATAAGGAGACTGTCTTTTACAGATAGTCCTCTTTTTTGTTATCAATTTTAATAAAAGGTGATACCGCCCTATGATATATTCCATGCATCCATGCAATTGCCATTCCGTAGTTCGTAACAGGCACACCGGCATCAACAGCTAACTTCAACCTGTTTTTTATTTGCTTGCGTGTAATAACACAACCTCCGCATTGTATAACAATTGCATAATCAGTAATTTCTCGTGGAAGGCTGCTTAAGCCTGCAACTACATCATATTGTAAATTCTTGCCTGAATAGCTGTTTAACCATCGTGGTATTTTAGTCCGGCCAATATCATCACAAGCTACATGATGTGTACACGACTCTAAAAGTAATACTTTATCCCCATCTTTTAACTCTGATAACCTGGGAGTCCCTTTTAAATAATTTTCAAAGTCGCCTTTGTGCCGGGCAAGCATTATACTAAAACTTGTCAGTGGAATATTTTTGGGAATTGAAGCATCTGCTTTTAAAAAAACCTGGCTGTCAGTAACTACTAAAGATGGTTTCGGATTTAAAACCCTGATTAAAGAGTCAACTTCTCTTTCCTTTACAACAACAGCTATGCAGTCATTATCCAAAATATCCCTGATTGCCTGAACCTGCGGCAAAATCAACCTGCCTTCAGGGGCTTCAATATCAATTGGAGTAATTAGCAACACTAAATCTCCGTACGACAAAAGCCCACCCAGCATAGTTGAACTTGTATATGCAGATTCGGGAATAGCTTTTGACAATTGCAAAATAACTTCGCTGATATTTTTTGGCCCGGTTGAACTAAAGTCAATAATATCAACACCATAATTTTCAAAAACCTGTTTTTTAACTTTTTCGTTAAGCGGAGCCAAATCGGCTTTGTTATTGATCACAACAAAGGGAACCTCCTGTGATTCAAAATCTTTGATAAGGTTTTTTTCAAAATTTCCAAATTTACTTTCATTTATTATCAACACAGCAAGATCAATAATTTTTAGGACAGCAAGGCTCTTTTTAACCCTCTTCATTCCCAGTTCGCCTGTGTCATCTATACCCGCTGTATCAATTAAAACTGCAGGGCCTATACCGGGAATCTCGATTGATTTTTTAACCGGGTCAGTAGTTGTCCCGGCAACATCTGATACAATAGCAATTTCCTGCTCTGCCAAAGCATTTATAAAAGAGCTTTTACCATAGTTTCTTCTTCCAAATATTCCTATATGAGGTTTGGATTCTTTTCCTTTAGACATGCTTATTATTATAAAATAGTAAAATCAGGCTTTTAAATTATATTATATGTTTTATAAAAAAATCAATCCAAATCGGCAATAGAAAACCCCAGTTGTAAAAGTTTTTCAGGCTTGAGAATTTTCTTTAATTGTGCATCAGGAATTAAATCAAGCTTTTTATTAGCCTTAATTATAGAAATATCGTTCTTTTTCATTTCACCGGAAAGCTTAGAAGCTTTATTATAACCGATAAATGGTATTAAGGCTGTTGTTATAGTAGGGCAATTAAGAATTTTTTCCAATGCAACTTTTGAGTTTATTGACATTTCAGAAACCAAATTTTTATTAAATGTTTTAAATGCAGCCAGCAGCAACTTAATACTATCAAGCAGTGCATGTCCAATAGCAGGCAAGTGTGAATTTAAGTCAAGATTTCCTTTACCGCATAAGCTGGATATTAAAGTATCATTACTGTATATTTTATTTGCCGCACTGATTATAAACTCAGGAATAACCGGGTTTACTTTTCCGGGCATTATACTGCTTCCTGCTTGCTTTTGGGGAATATCAACTTCTCTGTTTTCCATAAAACCCGATGAAAGCAGCATAATATCTGATGCTATCTTTTCAATATTTACAGCACTGGCTTTAATTGTAGCATGAACTTCAACAAAAACATCAAAGTTTTGAGTAGTATCTGTATGGTTTTCGCTTCTGGTAACAGGAAGGTTGGTTAGCTTTTGTAATTGTGATACTACTTCCATAATGAAGAACCTGGGAATTGTAAGCCCGGTTCCTATTGCACCACCTCCAAGATTTACTGTTTTTATTCTTTCAAAACATTTTGAGATCCTCCACCAATCTCTTGCCAGTGCATCATTATATGCACTAATCAACAATCCATAGGATGAAGGCAGGGCTTTTTGCATTTGCGTGTATGCAACTCTTAAGCTTGAACGATATTCCTTTTCTATCTTTTCAAAAGTTGAGCGCAACTCATTGATTTCTTTTTCAATTTTTATAAAAAGCTGCATGCATGCAACTTTAAGAGCAGTTGGGACAACATCATTAGTGCTCTGAAATATATTAGAATGCTCAAAAGGATCAATAAAACTATATTCTCCGGGCTTTTTACCCATTTTTTTTAATGAAGCATTTGCTATTATTTCATTTACATTCATATTAATTGAAGTACCTGCTCCACCCTGAACAGCAGGAACAATAAAGTGGTTAAAATATTTTCCTACTGCCACTTCTTTTGCAGTTTGACATATTAAATCCCACTTTTTTTCATCATTTAATGAGTCCGGAACTTTATATTCAGGATATTTTACTTTAGCAGCATTTTTAAATGAAATAGCTGTTTGATAGCAAGCAAGTTTAACTAGTCCAATTGCCTGATACCACTCTTTGTGTAGTTCAGTCCTGTCAGGGAAATTCTGAATTGCCCGCCATGAATTTATTCCATAAAGTGCGGCATTAGTTAATTGAACTTCACCCAGAAAATCTTTTTCGGTACGCATATCATGTTTGTTTTTGATATCAAAGTTAGTTATAAAATCAATTATTTATAGTTTTAAAATGAATATATTGCTCAAAGAAAAAGCTGACATAATGCAGTAATGTCAGCTTTTTTTATTTGGTTTAAATCTTTATAAAAGATTAATTACTCTTCATAAGTAAAATACTCAAATTTGATCTCCGCGATGTCTTCATAATCTTCACCTGCTTCCAGCATGTCATCATCATCTTCAATATAATGCCATTCATAAACTACTTTATCATCTTTTTCTCCAATCGCTTTAACTAGATCAATTATTTCCATTATAATTTTTGATGATGCCGTATTAAAATATTCAAACTTGAAGATAACTTTCGAGCCGGAAACGGGGTTTGCAGCATAGCTTTCAATTCTTTCCTTAATAGGTGCAAAAAACTCTTTGGGGTCTTCCGGCATTGAGCGTCCCGAAATTTTTACCAGGCCCTTAACCGGGTCAACTAATACTTCCGGTGTGTCTGTAGTACCTTTAATGTGAAAAACATCCTCTGAGTGCAATGTAGAATCTATGTCCATGAATTTGAATCTTTACTATGTTATTACTTTCTTTTTAAAAAATGATTACAAACTTACATATTTTTTTGAATTGAGGTAAATACTTTTTATATCTTATTTAAATTTTAATAAAAATATTTATTTCTTGCTAATTTTGTAAAAAATTTTCAACTATGCAACATTTAATAGCTCCCTCTCTGCTTTCGGCAAACTTTCTTAATTTATCCACTGATATTGAGATGATTAATAATAGTCTGGCCGATTGGTTTCACATTGACGTAATGGACGGACACTTTGTTCCTAACATTTCATTTGGCTTCTCAATTATTTCACAAATAAAGTCACAAGCGAAAAAGCCTCTTGATGTTCATTTAATGATTTCAGAACCTGATAGGTATTTACAAAATTTTAAAGATTGTGGTGCTGACATTTTAACTGTTCATTATGAGGTTTGTACTCATCTGCACAGAACAATAAACCAGGTAAAGAAGCTTGGCATGAAAGCAGGAGTAGTAATAAATCCTCATATTAATGTTGCTTTGCTTGAAGATATTTTGCCGGAAGCTGACCTTGTTTTGTTAATGTCAGTAAATCCCGGGTTTGGAGGACAGAGTTTTATTGAATCAACATATAACAGGATATCCACTCTGAAAGAGCTCATAGAAAAAACAAACAGCAAAGCCTTAATAGAAGTAGATGGCGGAGTTGATATCAACAATGCTTCAAAGCTTGTTAGTGCCGGGGCTAATGTTCTTGTATCCGGGAGCTCTGTGTTTAAATCCGACAATCCTGCTGCCTACATTGAGAAATTGAAAAACAGCAAACCCTAGTTTTTCTCAATGTATTTTTAGTTCTCTGCTACTTGAAAAGGTGCTTATAATATCCTATATATAAGTATATTAAAAATATATGTGATACTAAAAGAGCGATGCTCAATGTAAGATTTACAGGAGCAACAAAAAAGTTAAAAAGAATAATATTCACACTTATAGGAATAAGCATAAGTAGCGCAAATGGCACAAAAACATTTGCTACCAAACACAGCCCAATAGCTATTTGAGAAACTGCCAGCATTGGTATAAAATAACCGGTTTCATAAAGGGCATTCATAAACGATGCAGCATCTCCTTCAGGAAATACTATGCCCAAAAAATTATTAAAGAAGTTTACTCCAAATATTATTAACAACAAGCCGGTAAAAGTCCTTGCAATTTTTGAAAAAAAGTTTTTATCCATTTTAGTTATTATTCAGTTTATGCAAAGGTAGCAATTATAATAATTTTGCAATAAATTGAATTTATAGAAATCTGTTTTGACAGCATTACCTGCTCGGTTTGTAATAAAAGCATCATAAAAACACGTGCATTAAAGAAGCAAAATGATGAATATACCTGCACTTTCTGTGATGGAATAAAATTTAAACTACTTGATGGAAACGGTATCCACGTCTGTAAACCATAAATAATTTTTACCATTAAGGCATATAAGATCATATGAGTACTTTCTATTAACATCAACAGTTATGAAAACCCAAAACTTATATGGCCTTATATTTCTTATATGGTTCAAAAAAGAATTTTAGTAATCAATTTCAAAATGAATATTTAGAAAAATTAATACCATCGGGCTCATTGCCGGCTTCCATAAAGCCTGTAATTTCAAATGTTTCAAGACAAATAACAGCAACTACATCAGCACGAGTACTTGCAACATAAGCTGTTTTGTTGTCAGGAATAACCAATCCTATAGGAATTGATGTATCTTCAAAATCAGAAAAATACCTTTCATCGCCGATATGTTCTGATGGCGTAATTAATTTTATATCAGTTATTGTACTTCTTTCTTTTGCATCAATTACGGCAATAGTTCCTGATCTTGCATTACTTACAAGGAATAGCTTACCATCAGGCGAAAACTTAGCTCTTATTGGAAAATCACCACTTTGAATTCTTTCAAGCAGTTCAAGAGTTTCAGTATCAAAAATGGAAATTGTATTTTCGGCACGATTTGTAACCCACAGTTCTTTACCGTCAGGGCTAACATCTATTCCTTCAGCACCTTCCCCACTATAAAGCTGGGTAATCAATTCATTAGTCTCAAGGTCAAAAACCGTTACATTGCCTGTCCTAATGCTTGGCACAAAAGCTCTTTTCATATCAGGGGTAGCTCCTACCATGTGAGACACCTCCTGGGCTGTGTAAAGTTCTTCCACAATCTCGCCTTTATCAACATCAACAATGAGAAGATGATTACTACCTTCAGTTGTAACCAGCATTTTTGAGGTACCGGTAATCCACTTCATTCCATGTGGGCGTGTATGATTGCCAAGGTCAATGGTTTTTCTCTGTTCCAGCTTTTCAACATCATAAACAGAAAGTGTATTGCCGGGATTATCTCTGTCGCCATAATTACATACTACTGCTGTTTTCCCGTCATCCGAAACTTCTACTTCATGAGGTTCAAGACCGGTAGGGAGCACTGCGAGTGCATCTCCTGTGCTACGATCAATAAAGTGAACATCGTTGCTGCTTTTGTTTGCAACAATAATTACACCTGTTACTTTGTCATTTGCATCTTGAGAATTACATGCAAATAAACTTGATATAATTAAAAATCCAATAATTAGCCTGATTTTTTTCATAATGTTTTTTTTGATTTTGAAAAAATAAATATAGTAATAATTTTACAAATGAGCATTAATACAACACATACACCCAAAGTAATGTTTATTTGTGCGAATTTTATTTGTGATGTTTATAAAAAACAAACCGTCAAAACATTAACTATTATGACAAATAAATTTATGAAGCCTACAAGCTTTTATAAAAGATGTTTAAATGGTAATGTAAAAAAATCATATATTTTGTATATTTTCAATGTTTTTTACTAATCTTTTCTTACATTCGCAGGCTTGAACGTTAACTTTTTTTTATTAAATCGATAACACTCCTTTTCAACAGAGGCAAACTTATGAGCAAAGTAAATAAAACCAGGTATATATTTGTTACCGGTGGTGTTACATCATCTTTGGGCAAGGGGATAATTTCAGCTTCTTTGGCTAAATTATTACAGTCAAGAGGTTATAAAGTAACAATTCAAAAACTTGACCCTTATATAAACATTGACCCCGGTACATTAAATCCTTATGAGCATGGCGAATGTTATGTTACAGAGGATGGAGCAGAAACTGACCTTGACCTGGGACATTACGAAAGATTTTTGAATGTGCCTACTTCCCAGGCTAATAATGTTACAACGGGAAGAATTTATCAGTCAGTAATAAAAAAAGAACGTCAGGGAGATTATTTGGGAGAAACTGTTCAGATCATTCCACATATTACTGATGAGATAAAACACTGTATTCAGTTGCTAGGTGAAGAAAACAAGTATGATTTTGTAATCACAGAAATTGGAGGTACTGTTGGTTATATTGAATC
>PWND01000233.1 GCA_003557965.1 Bacteroidales bacterium
ATACTGACGGACGTAGCCTAAATAACGGGATGTACGTGGTAAGGCTGAGAAGCTTTGATGAAAATGGCCGTGAAACCGGTATTATTCATGAAGAAAAAATTATGATAATTAAATAATGAAAGCATAAGGGGCTATAAGAAAAAAATACTTAAATAATTGTACTCGATTTATATTTAACTTTAATTTCTATAGCCCCAAATTATAATATCCGTAAAAATACTCAGTATTTTTACGGATATTTAATTGTTAAAAACAAAAACCCAACAAAGCCCTGACAAACAGGCACATACAAGAAGCAAACAAAAAAACTTTAAAAAAATTCGATTTTTATTAACAGAGTTTTTAAAAATGTTTTTATATTTACCAATTGAAAAGCATTATTAAACATGGGATTTAAAAACAAATAGAAGACAAAATCAAGATTTTGTACTATCTGTTACATAAAACCTCTGTTTAAGCAATGCGCAATGACTGAAATATTTAAACTTTAAAAATTCTTATAATAATGTAAAAACCAAAAACACTTTTTATTATGAAAAATCGAGTACAATTATTTTTTAAAAGTTTTGCAGCATTTATGCTGTTATTGTTTATTGTTAGTAATTCTTATGGGCAGGAAATTCTTCGGGAGAAACCTGAAACCAACAAAACCCGCCAGGTTGTCTCAAAGGCTGTTAATAAAAACTTAACAGTTGAACAACACCGTGCGATTTATGAGCAAAGAGAATTGGAAGCCAGGTATAATGTCAGAAGGGGAAACAGGCCTCCAATTGATTTAGACAAAGTACCGGATGATGCCTATGAAAAGGGGATGCTTCAAATTAAACTACAACCATACATGCATAGTGATTTTGATGCAGAATACTTCTATGCAGGAAAAAATGAATATGTTAAGACCGGAGTTTCTTCTTTTGATGAAATAAATAAAAAGATAGGTGCCCAGGAATACAGAAGGCCTTTAGATGCTTTATACAGGGTATCACCCGCTTCGGAGAAATATCGCGAAAGACATAAAGCATGGGGAACTCATTTATGGAGGGTAATTTCTTTTGATTCAAAAGCTGATGTTATTGATGCAGTTAAAAGATTTCAGGCTTTAGAAGAAGTTGAAATAGCTGAACCGGTTTATGTCAAAAGACGTATAGAACCGGTAAAAATAAAACGAGTTGAATTAAATAAAGAAAACTCTAATAAAAGTTTCCCGAATGATCCATGGTTTGATGAACAATGGCATTATCACAATACCGGACAGGATGATGCCGGTGATGTTGCCGGTGTTGTTGGTATGGATGTTAATGCCTTGGAGGCATGGGAAATTGAAAAAGGAAACCCCGATTTTATAGTGGCAATTATTGATGGAGGTGTCCAGTTTGACCACCCTGATTTAGCTGAAAATATGTGGCCTGACATAGGCCCTGAAGGTACAAACACTGTGCCTGATGACCATGGAACTCACGTTGCCGGAACTATATCTGCTGTGACAAATAACAATATGGGTTTGGCTGGTTTAGCCGGAGGTGATGGCTCCCATGCTAGTGGAGCGAAAATAATGTCAATAGATCTATGGGGTGATCATGGTTTAACGGATTTGGAAATTAATCAGTATGCTGCAGATAATGGAGCATCTATTTCGCAAAACAGTTGGGGCTATACTCAACCTGGTGCTTATAATCAAAGTACCTTAGATGGGATTGATTATTTTAATGAAAATGGAGGTGGTGACGGGCTTATAGGTGGTATTACTATTTTTGCTGCCGGGAATGATAATGATGATGGAGAATGGTATCCTGCGTACTATGGCTATGACGACCCTGATGTTATGGGTGCTATGGCTGTTGCTTCGCATAACAATGAAGGAGAAAAGTGTGAAAGAGATTGGCCTTCTGGGGGATTTCCTCCTCAACAAATGGGTTCAAACTATGGTGAATGGATTGATATCACAGCTCCAGGCACATGGGTTTTAAGTTTGATGACTGGTGATGCAGCGGGTTGGATGCTTGGAACATCAATGGCATGCCCTCATGTGTCAGGTGCTGCTGCTCTTATCGTGTCAAATACACAGGGTGAGATTACTAATGAAGAGCTTTGGAATTCTTTAATTGATGGAGCTAATGCTGACTTATATGATTATAATCCTGGCTTTATTGGAGAGCTTGGTGCGGGCAGGCTTGATGCCGCCGCAGCGCTTGAAGAAGCACAGTCATACCTGGGAGGAGTACCAAATGCTCAAAACTTTGAAGCAAGCGGAATATCTGTAGAAGCTATTGAACTTCAATGGGGCCTTAATGAGCATGATGATGATGTTATGATTGCTTATGCTCCTGAAGGCAGTAGTATTGGGACCCCTGTTAATGGTACTATATACAATGTTGGAAATACACTGCCGGGTGGAGGTACCGTTATTTTTAACGGAAATGCAACGGATTTTGAACATGATGGCTTAGATATAGCAAGCATATATAATTATAGAATTTGGGCTATAGCAGCAGAGGAAAGACAAGCCCCCAATGGTGAATGGTACCAGGAAGGCGATTATTCATCAGGAAGAAGTACTTCGGCTTCAACACTCACAGGATGGCTACACTGGGATGATGGCGTTCCTGCCGGTGCTGTCGGAGCTGGCGCAAATACTTATATAGTGGCTTCTCGCTGGGAACCCTCAGACCTTGAGCAACACCCCAATGTGTATGATAATACTCAAATCACAACAATACGCTTACACCAAAATGAAACAGTAACTTCCGCTGAAATTGTAATATTGGAAGGGCCAAATCAAAATAATTTAACTGAAGTATATTCACAAGGCTTTACTCAGCAAGAAGATTCCTGGATTGATGTTGAACTTAATGAGCCTCATATTATAGATCAAGGATTAGAACTATGGTTTGGAGTAAGGTACGTTGGCCAGAATGATGTATTCCCGGCTTCAACAGACGCAATAACAGATCATAATGGGAAAGGTAATATGACCGGCATATTGGACGATGGTGAGTATGATTGGTTCCCTTTGTCAGCTGCAGGAATTCAAGGTGACTGGATACTATGGGCAGACCCGGAAGAGTTTATCCCTGATGTGAATAACCCTGCAAGCTTTTCTGCAACAGCTGTCAGTGGAGACCAAATAGACCTCTTTTGGAACAAAAATGCTGATAATAACGATGTTATGATTGTTTATTCTGAAGATGGTGTATTTGGTACACCTAACAATGGTACATCTTATAATGTAGGAAACAATATTCCCGGAGGTGGAGAAGTTTTATATAGTGGTGGTGGTAGCACAACGTATAGCCATACAGACCTTGAACCCGGAGAATATTATTACTACAGGGCGTTTTCTTATAATGCTTCAAACACATACTCTCTGGGAAGAAGTGCTTCTGCATTAACACCTTCAGGATGGCTGCACTGGGATGATGGCAATCAGCAGATGGGTATTGGAACCGGTGGCGCTGCTGTTTTTGAAGCTGCCAGTCGTTGGACTGTACAAGACATAATTGACCACCCGGAGGTACATGCAGGATTTGAAGTTGACAAGATAAGATTTATACCTCTTGTTGGAGGAACTACGTATACCGTAAAAATTTATATTGGAGATGATGCTGAAACAGAAATGTTTTCACAAGTAGCAGCAGGCTTAACAATGGGAGAATGGAATACCGTGGAAGTTGACCCGCCGGTTGCAATACCTGATGACCAGGACTTTTGGATGGTCATTCATTATGATACTAATGATTATCCGGCCTCAGCAGATGGAGGCCCTGCAGTTGAGTTAAAAGGCGATATGCTTAGATTTGACGGTGGCGACTGGGTGTCAATTAATCAAGCATACGGGCTTGATGGTAATTGGAATATTCAGGGATGGCCGATTTCAACTGTTCCAATGTGGACTATAACTGCAAGTGCCTCTGAAGGCGGCAGCATAACTCCATCAGGCAATGTTGTTGTACCCGAAGACGAAAACCAAGCCTTCACTATATCTCCGAATGAAGGCTACTTTATCGCTGATGTTATAGTGGACGATGTCAGCCAGGGAGCCATAACTGATTACACATTCAATAATGTTACCGGCGACCACACTATCCATGCAGAGTTTGAACCATATACTTATACTCTTGATGTTGATGTGCCTGATGGTGGCGGTACAGTCAATATAGATGATGGCGGTGCTGATTATCCATACCCACACGGAACAGAAGTTTTCCTTACACCTGTTCCTGAATCAGGCTACCTTTTCTCACATTTTGAAGGTGATATTGATACATATTATACTATACAGGCATCTGCCGGTAATAACGGGTCTATAGACCCCGAAGGTACCGTGCTTGTTGCTGAAGGCGGAAGCCAAACTTTCGACTTCTTCCCGGATGCCGGTTATAAAGTTTCACAGGTATTGGTTGGTGGAGTTGCGGTTGACCCAACACCGACAAACAGCCATACTATAGACCCTGTAATGGCAAATACAACCATTGAAGTTACTTTTGAGGAAGCTACTACATATACTATTACTGCTTCATCAGGTGCAAATGGCTCTATTAACCCAACAGGAATAATTAATGTAGTAGAATTCACAGATTCACCTACATTTACTTTCCACCCGGATGAAGGTTACCAGGTAGCCGATGTTGTGGTTGACGGAGGAAGCGTAGGAACGCCTGCGGATTATACTTTTACGAACGTGACCGCAGACCATACTATTCATGTGACGTTTGAAGAAGGAGTTGATGACCCATGTGTAGA